>DASYXX010000420.1:0-9445 GCA_035934395.1 Streptosporangiaceae bacterium | reverse complement strand
CTGTCGGTGTCCGCGCCAGGGGCCCGCGCCGAGTTCATGAACGCGATGCGGTCCGAGGCCGGCCTGCTCGGGACGCCCGGCACCGGCTGGGACGTGGCCTGGGCGGCCGCGTTCCTCGCCAGCGACGAGGCCAGGTGGATCACCGGCGCGGTCCTCCCCGTCGAGTCCGGCGTGCTCAGCGTCACTCCGCTGCTCATGGCCCCCTTCCTCCGCGCCGTCCCCGACCCGGGCGACTGACTGTCGCGCTAGGTCCGGCCGCCTTCCAGGGGCCGGGCGGCGCCGTTGCGCGCCCACAGCGGTGGCCATAGAGTAAGTGAACAAATACTTTTTAACGGCGCAGGGTGGAAGGGGCACACCGAATGGCCGACCAGGACGCGGCTCCACTGGCACTATGCGAGCGGTACGCGGTCGCCGACGTTGACTCGCACATCATCGAGCCGGCCGACCTGTGGACCTCGCGGGTCTCGGCGAAGTGGGGCGACCTCGTCCCGCACGTGCGGTTCCACGAGCGGCGGCAGGAGGACATCTGGTACGTCGGCGACCGCAAGCTCTACGGCGTCGGGGCCTTCGCCCAGGCGGGCTGGCCGGAGTTCCCGCCCTCGCACCCGAAGCGGCTGGCCGACGCGATCCCCGCCGCCCTCGACCCCAGGCAGCGGCTGGCGTACATGGACCAGGCGGGCGTCTACTACCAGGTCATGTACTGCAACATCCTCGGGTTCCACAGCCACGTGTTCCTCAACGAGATGCCGCGCGAGCTGGCCACCGAGTGCGTCCGGGCCTACAACGACTGGCTGAGCGAGTTCTGCTCGGCCGACTCGCGCCGCCTGATCCCGATGATGATGCTCCCGTTCTGGGACATCGACGAGTCGGTCGCCGAGATGAAGCGCGCCCACGAGATGGGCCACAAGGGCGTCCTGTTCGCCGCCCGCTACGACAAGGTCGGCCTGCCCCGGCTGGTCGACGACTACTGGGAGCCGCTGCTTGGCCAGGCCCAGGAGATGGGCCTGTCCATGAACTTCCACGTCGGGTTCCTGTCGTCTCCCGATGAGCTCAAGGGCGCCGTCGACCAGTCGAAGAAGCTCGACTTCACGAAGGAGAGCTCGCTGACTCTGCTCGGCAACGCCCAGAACATCGCCGAGGTGATCCTCAGCGGCGTCTGCCACCGGTACCCGGACCTCAAGTTCGTCTCGGTCGAGAACGGCGCCGGCTGGCTGCCGTTCCTCGGCGAGGCCATGGACTGGCAGTGGCTGAACGTCGGCGCCCACAAGGACTACCCGGAGCGGCTGCTCCCGAGCGAGTACCTGCGCCGGCAGATCTACGGCATGTACTGGTTCGAGCGCGAGTCGCTGCGCTCGGTGATCGGCCTGCTGGCCGACAACCTCATGTTCGAGACCGACTTCCCGCACGCCACCAGCCTGTCCCCCGGCCCGGCCTCGGAGTCGCCGAGCCCCCGCGAGGTCATGGAGCGGTCCCTCGGCGGCCTCCCCGAGGAGATCGTCGGCAAGGTCCTCCAGCACACCGCGACCAAGCTCTATCGCCTGGAGCCCCCGGTCCGGAGCTGAACGACGGGCAGGGCCATGACCGCGCCGATCGATGCCGCCGACGAGGTTTTCCACCCGGCGGGCGAGGACCCGTACTGGATGGAGAGCGCCTGGTTCGGCTTTGCCATCCCGGAACGGGACATGATCGGATTCGTCTACTTCTTCCACGACGTGCGAACCGGCGTCTCCGGCGGCGGACCAGCCCTGTGGGACCCCAGCGGCGAAGAGACCTACGACTGCCTCTTTTACGACTGGCGCTGGAACCAGCCGGTCACCGGCCATCTCGACTTCCGCGACCTGCGCCTGCCGAACTCCCTCAGGCAGCAGGTGCTCGAGCCCTTGCGGCGCTACCGCCTGTCCTACTCGGAACTGGGACTGCATCTCGACCTCGAGTGGAGCGCCTTGATGCCGCCCCACGAGATGCGCTACGGCGATCTCGAGACAATGACCGGGGCACGCCACTTCGATCAGCCCGGCCGGGTCACTGGCACGGCGGTGCTCGACGGCCAGCGGCTCGATGTGGACTGCTACGCGCTGCGAGACCGGACGTGGGGCCCGCACCGGCCGGGAGCTTCGACGTCGGGCGACTACCTGTGGGCCATCGCGTCGCCGGAAGAGCACTGGCACGTGATAGCCATCGCCGGGGACCGACCCGGTGTCGACGCGGTCATGAACGGTTACCTGGTCCGAGACGGCGAGCTCGGTGAGCTGATTCGCGGCGAGCGAAGGGTGCTGGAGCGGCGGAGGGGAGCGCCTCTCCGGGTGGTGCTGGATGCCGAGGACGACCGCGGGCGTGCACTCCATGCCGAGGGCAACGTACGTACCGCCCTGCGCTGGTTCGGATGGCCTGGCCGACTCGCGTTCTGGGCGCTGACCGACTGGCGATGGGACGGGCAGCAGGGCTGGGGCGAGAACCAGGAGTTCTTTCCGCGCGAGCAGGTCCGGTCGCTGCTCAGATCGTAGGCGAGGATCAGCGCGTAGGCGCAGCCTGCCGGGGGTAGCATCGTGGCGTTCTCAGCGCCAGTAACGGGCGGTGCTCTGGTAGGCCCGGCGGGCGAACTCGGGGACCGGGAGCCGGCAAAGCTCGGCGCTGAGCACCTCGACGCTCACCAGGCCTGCCCAGCCGCGGTCCAGCAGGGTCGACGCGAACCGGTCCAGCTCGAAGGTCCCGTCGCCGGGCATCACGCGGCGGTGCATCGTCTCGTACACGCCGTCCTCCGAGACCGGCGGCGGAGCATCGCAGAACTGGAGGTAGGCGACGTGGTCGAGAGGCACGCGCTCGAGCTGCTCCCAGGTGCTGTCCCCGCGGAAGAAGTGCCACGTGTCGATCATCAGGCCAGCCCGTCCGGCGCCTGCGGCCTGGACCACGGCCAGGCCGGCGGCGATCGACGTCACCGCGCCCAGCGGGCTGAACTCGACCGCCATCGCCGACCCGGCCTCGGCGAACACCGCCGCGCACCGTTCGATCAGTGGCCGGGTTTCTCCGCTGAGCGGAACCGCGAACGTGGTCAGCACCCACCGCGCGTTCACGGCGGCCGCCGCCTCGGCGAGCCGGCGCGCCCGGGTCAGGGTGGCCTCCGGGTCGGCCGTGACCACCAGCGCCAGCAGCTCGTGGCAGCGCAGCCCGCCCGCGGCCAGTGCGGCCGCGCACGCCGCGTCGGCGCGGCGCCCGGCCATCCCCACGGCCGAGAATCCGGCATCGCCGGCCGCGCCCACCAGGCCGACGACATCGGTGTCCCACCGTCCGTCCGGCGTCAGCCCGAGTTCGACGCTCATGCGAGGAGGGTCCCCTGCGGTGCGCGGCCTTCGCGGATCGCGGCCTCGATGAGGCCGATGACCCAGGTGATGGCCGCGGTGGCCTGCTGCGGGCTGAGCTCCCACGCGGTCACCAGTCGCTCGTAGGACATGACGGCCCACAGGATGTCGAGCATCCCGGCCGCCATCCTGCGGTCCGTATCCGGCCAGCCGGCGGTCGCCGGGGTGACCGCGTTCAGCAGCGACGCACGCCGCCGCTGGTCGGTCGCGGTCAGCGTGGGGTCAAGCGGCGGCGTCCTCGGCACCATCGGGAACGACGACACGTGCGCGAACACCCGCGCGCTGGCCTCCGCGACGTCCTCGAGCCGCAGGGCCTCGAGGGTGACGCCCGCCTGCTCCTCCAGGCGCTGCATCACCGCGTCGTGGAATTCCCGCTCGCCAGGGAAATGCCGGTAGACAGTGCGCTCGCTGACCCCGGCGCGCTCCGCGGCGGCGCGGATGGTCAGCGCTTGCCAGTCCCAGACCGGGCACTCGTGCGCCAGATGCAGGCCCGCGTCGACGATGCGCTCCCGGGTCTGGGCCGCGCGCTCGCGGCGCAGGCTGCTGTCGTACCTGCGGCGTTGGTGCGCTTGCTGGCTCATGCTCGCCTCCCCCAACACAATATTGACGTCAGTCAACTGACATCAATATCGTGTGACTGCTAAGGGAGCGTATATGAAGGCTGCGGCGTTCGATTATCACCGGCCAGCGTCGGTTGACGCGGCGGTGGGGCTGCTGGCCGAGCTGGGCGATGAGGCGAAGGTGCTCGCGGGCGGGCAGAGCCTGGTGCCGGTGATGGCCATGCGGCTGGGCCGGCCGGAGCACATCGTCGACGTCAACCGTGTCGCCGAGCTGGAGGGCGTCACCCGGTCCGACGGCACGCTGCGGGTGGGCGCGCTGACGCGGCATCGCGCGCTGGAGCGCGATGAGGTCATCGCGGGCGCGGCGCCGCTGCTGACCCGGGCCGCGCCGTACATCGGCCATTTCCAGATCCGCAACCGCGGCACGCTCGGCGGGTCGCTCGCCCACGCCGACCCCGCGGCGGAGCTGCCCGCGGTCGCCGTCGCGCTCGACGCCGGGATCGAGGTGCGCAGCGCCCGGGGCACCCGGCGCATCCCGGCCGGCGAGTTCTTCGTGTCGGCCTTCATGACCGCGCTCGAGCCCGACGAGCTGGTGACCGCCCTGCACGTGCCGGTCTGGGGTCCCGGCAGCGGGTTCGCCGTGGCGGAACTCGCCAGGAGACAGGGCGATTTCGCGCTCGCGGGCGCCGCCTGCGGGGTGCAGCTGCGCGGCGGGCTGATCACCCGGGCCGCCGTGGGCCTGTTCGGGATGGGCGCTGTCCCGGTCCGGGCCCGCGCGGCCGAGCAGGCCCTGACCGGCGCCAGCGTCGGCGAGGTCGACCTCGACGGCCTGGCCCGCGACGCCGTCGCCCCGCTGCGGCCGGCCTCGGATACCCACGGCTCCGGCGCCTACCGCCGCCGAGCGGGCGCCCACATGATCGCCCTGGCGCTTGACCGCGCCCTGGCCGAGGCACGGGGCACGCGGGAGGCAGGCGCGTGACGGAGCTGGACGTGAGCATGACCGTTAACGGCCAGCGCCGCCTGGCCCGGGTCGAGCCGCGCAAGACCCTCGCCGACCTGCTGCGCCAGGACCTCGGGCTGACCGGCACGCACCTGGGCTGCGAGCACGGCGTGTGCGGGTCGTGCACCGTGCTGGTCGACGGCCGGGCCGTGCGCTCGTGCCTGATGTTCGGGGTGCAGGCGGACGGAAGCGAAGTCACCACCGTCGAGGGGCTCGCCGATGAGCCGGGCTCGCTCGGCCCGGTGCAGCGCGCGTTCTGGGAGACGCACGGCCTGCAGTGCGGGTTCTGCACCCCCGGGTTCGTGGTCTCGATCACGGCCTTCCTCGAGGAGTGCCCCGACCCGGACGATGAGCAGATCCGGGAGGCGCTGAGCGGCAACCTCTGCCGCTGCACCGGCTACCAGGGCATCATCCGCGGGGTCCGCCTCGCGGCCCGGCTGCGCCGCGAGGAGCAGGAGGCCGGGGCATGAGTGCGGGCGAGGCAGCCGCGCGGTGGGTGGGACAGTCGGTCAAACGGCGTGAGGACCCGCGTCTGCTGGCCGGCCGCGGCCGGTACGTGGACGACCTGGTCATGCCCGGCATGGCGCACGCGGCGTTCGTCCGCAGCCCGGTGGCCCGGGGCACCGTCCGCGGCGTCGACACCAGCGCCGCCGCCGGCCTGCCCGGGGTCGTCGCGGTGTTCACCGCCGCCGACCTGAACGAGCCGGGGCGGCCGTTCTGGAAGACCATGATCGGCCCGGCCGGCCAGCCGCCGCACCGCCTGCTCGCCGAGCACGACGTGCGGTTCGCCGGCGACATCGTGGCCCTGGTCGTGGCCGAGTCCCGGTACCTGGCCGAGGACGGAGCCGACCTGGTCGACGTGGACATCGACCCGCTGCCGCCGGTCCTGGACCCGGCCTCCGCCGTCGGCGGCGCCCCGCTTGTCCATCCCGAGCGGGACACGAACCTCGCCGACGAGCTGCCTCAGATGCCGCGCCCCGACGTCGACCAGGTCTTCGCGTCCGCCGCCCACGTGGTCACCGAGACGTTCGAGCAGCACCGCTACCTTCCGGTCCCGATGGAGTGCCGGGGCGTGGTCGCCTCGTGGGACCGCTGGAGCGACCGGCTGGAACTGGTGATCTCCGGCCAGGGCGTGCACGAGGTGCGGCTGTTCTACTCCCGCTACTTCGGCGTGCCCGAGGACCGGATCAGGGTGGTCATGGGCGACGTCGGGGGCAGCTTCGGGCAGAAGGTGTTCCCGGTCAACGACGAGATCGCGGTGGTCGCCGCCGCGCGCAGGCTCGGCCGCCCGGTGAAGTGGATCGAGGACCGCAGCGAGAATCTCATCGCCGGCGGCCACGCCCGCGACCAGAGCATGCGCGTGGAGTTCGCGCTCGACGCCGACGGCGCGCTGCTGGCCGCCCGCACCCATCTCGTGGAGAACGTCGGCGCGTTCCCGGCCTCCGGCTCCGGTTCCATGCTGCTGGCCGCGACGGCCGTGTTCCCCGGCCCCTACCGCCTCGCCGCGTACGCGGGCAGCGGCCAGGCGTTCTTCACCAACACCTGCAGCCGCTGCGCCTACCGCGGGCCGTGGATGATCGAGACCACCGCCCGCGAGCAGATGATGGACGTCGCCGCGGCCGAGCTCGGCATCGACCCGCTGGAGCTGCGCCGCCGCAACGTCATCCGCCCCGGCGACCTGCCGTTCACCACGGCGGTCGGCGTGACCTATGACGCGATCAGCCCGGCGCAGACCCTGGAGCAGGCCGCCGAGCTCATCGAGTACGACAAGTTCCGGGCCTTCCAGCGGCAGGCCCGCGAGGACGGCCGGCTGGTCGGCATCGGGATGTCCCTCTACATCGAGCCGCTGGGGGCGCCGGGCATCCTCGCCACGGAGGCGGCCACGATCCGCATCGAGCCGAGCGGCACCGTCAACGTCCTGATGGGAACCGGCAGCCACGGCCAGAGCCTGGAGACCACCATCGTCCAGGTCGTCGCCGACCACCTCGGCGCCGCCCTGGACGACGTCCACCTCATCCAGGGCGACAGCGCCGCCACCCCCTACGGGCCGGGCACGGCCGGCAGCCGCAGCGCCGCCATCGCCAGCGGCGCCGCCCAGCAGGCCTCGGTCACCATGCGCCAGCGCGTCCTGGCCATCGCCGCCGCGATGCTGGAGGCCAACCCCGCCGACCTCACCATGACCGACAGCAGGATCACGGTCGCCGGCGACCCCGACGCCGGCCTGCCGCTCAGGAAGGTCGCCGCCGCGGCCTACCTGAACCCGGCCTCGCTGCCGCCGGGCACGCCCGCCGGGCTGGAGGTGTCCGAGCGCTACCAGGCCCCGATGATCAACTTCTCCAACGCCGCCCATGCCTGCACGGTCGAGGTGGACCGGGCCACCGGCGTGGTGCGGATCCTGCGCTACGTGGTCAGCGAGGACTGCGGCAACATGATCAATCCGATGGTGGTCGAGGGCCAGATCGCCGGCGGCGTCGCGCAGGGCATCGGCGGCGTCTTCTACGAGCACATGATCTACGACCCCGACGGCAACCCGCTCACCACGACGTTCCTCGACTACCTGCTCCCGACCGCGGCCGAGGTCCCCGACCTGGAATACGGCCATGTCGTCACCCCGGGCCCGACGCCCGGCGGCTACAAGGGGATGGGCGAGGGCGGCGCGATCGCCTCCCCGGCCGCGCTGGTGAACGCGGTGCGCGACGCGCTCGCTCCGCTCCGCGTCCGTATCACCAGCCAGCCCCTGACCCCGGACCGGATCGCCGCCCTCATCGAGGAGGCGGGGCCGGGATAACTTGACCAGGGCGCCGGCCTCTGCCGGAAAGAAGGAAAAGTCGATCGGAACGATCACATGGCGGTCTCTCCGGGACGGCGGTCGCTATTTGATCAGCGCGCCGGCGTCGATCGGCAGGGTCACGCCGGTGATGTAGCGGGCCTCGTCCGACGCCAGGAACAGCACCGCGTTGCTGATGTCCGCCGGCTCCACCCACGGCACCGGCAGCGCGTGCATCAGCTGGGAGATGGGCGCGAAGTCGTCCTGGGTCGGGTTCTCCAGGTCCGGCCGGAACATGCGGAACGTCGCGTCGTTCATCGCCATCGGCGTGTTCACCTGGGTGGGGTGGATCGAGTTGACCCGGATGCTGTGCGGCGCCAGCTCCATCGCGAGCGTGCGCATCAGCCCGACCACGCCGTGCTTGGCGGCGATGTAGTGGCCGACGTTCGGGTAGGCCTTCAGCCCGCCGACGGAACTGGTCAGCACCACCGACCCGCCGCGGCCGCCCTCGATCAGGTGCGGGACCGCGGCCTTGGTGCTCAGCCACACGCCGGTCAGGTTGACGTCGATCATGTCCTGCCAGAGTTTCTGCCTCATCTTGTGCAGCGGGTAGCCGGTGTTCCCGATGCCGGCGTTGGCGACGACGATGTCCAGCCGGCCGAGCTGCGCCACCCCGTCGTCGACCGCGGCCTTCAGCGCGTCGTAGTCGCGCACGTCGGTCTGCGTGGCGACGATGCGCCGGTCCAGCGCCTCGACCTCCTTCACGGTCTCGGCCAGGTCCTCGGGCGTCGACATCGGGAACGGGACGCCCTCGAGCTGCTGGCAGATGTCCACGGCGATGATGTCCGCGCCCTCCTGCGCCAGCCGCACCACGTGGCTGCGGCCCTGGCCGCGAGCCGCCCCCGTGATGAAGGCGACCTTGCCTGCCACTCGCCCTGGCATCGTTACCTCCTTCTTATTACTCACGGGATGAGCACGGGGAGCGACTCCCAGCCGCGGACCGTCGACGTCGGGGCGAGCCTGGCCGCGTCGGTGTCGACGTCCCATTCGGGGAAGCGCCTCAGGATCTCCTCCAGGGCGATGCGCCCCTCCAGCCGGGCGAGCGCCGCGCCAAGGCAGTAATGGATGCCGCGGCCGAACGTCACCGACATGCTGAACTCCCGGTGGATGTCGAAGCGGTCGCCGTCGGGGTAGCGGCGGTCGTCGCGGTTCGCGGAGGCGACGAGCAGCAGCATGGCGCTGCCCTCGGGCACCCGCTGCCCGTACCATTCGACATCCCGCGCGACGTACCGCCCGATGTGCGTTCCCGGCGGCTCGTAGCGCAGCAGCTCCTCGATCGCGGCGGGGATGAGCGCGGGATCGGCGGCCAGCTCGCGCCGCTGGTCCGGGTGGTCGGCCAGCACCTTCCCGGCCCAGCCGATCAGGCGGCTGGTGGTCTCGTTGCCCGCTCCCGAGACCACGGCCAGGTAGACGAGGATCTCGTCGCGGGTGAGCCGCCTGCGGGTCCCGGTCTCGTCCTCGAACTCGGCCCGCATCAGGTCGGTCATGATGTCGTCGGACGGGTGCTCGGCGCGCCAGTCGATGTAGCTGGCGAACATCTCACCGGTGTTGATGCTGCTCCGCATGGGCTGCCCGGCTTCGGTGCGGAGATCGGAGTCGACGCGGTCCCGGAAGCCCTCCTGGTCCTGTTCCGGGATGCCCAGCAGCATGCTGATCGTGCGCATCGGCACCTGCGCGCCGATGTCGGCGACGAAGTCGAACC
>DASYXX010000406.1:0-2968 GCA_035934395.1 Streptosporangiaceae bacterium | reverse complement strand
CGGCTGGGCCAGGTCGAGCTGCAGCAGGACCTTGGCCTGGATCGCCGACAGCGAGTGCTCGGCGGCGAGCGCGGTGAAGTGGGCCTGCATCCGGGACTGCATCTGGACCCAGAGCCCGACCACCTGCTGGACGAGCTGGAGGTGGTCGGGCTGCGCCCCGCCGACGTCGGTCCCGTGGTCCACAGCTCCGAGGATAGGCGGCTGCGCCCGCCGCAGTGCCTGCCCCGGGGGGCGACCCTCGCACCCCGGCGTGCCCCACCCGCCTCCCCATCGCCCTTCACTGGCCGGGAGGCCAGCCCTCGCGGCCGTCAAAGTAATAGTGTTATGGTAATCTACCTTGATGGTAAATTACCTCTAATTCTTCACTCGGGAGCTGTCATGGAAAGCGCCTTGCAGGATCGCGTCGTGCTCGTCACCGGAGGGTCTTCCGGGATTGGCCGGGCTGTGGCGACGGCCTTCGGCCGCGAGCGCGCGCGCGTTGCGGTCACCTACCGCACCGACTCGGAGGGCGCCGCGAGCTGCGCCCGGGAGATCGAGGCCGCGGGCGGGACGGCCGTCACGGCCGCGTTCGAGCTGACGGCGGAGGACAGCGCCGCCGAGCTGGTCGGGAGCGTTGCCGACCGGTGGGGCGGCATCGACGTGCTCGTCAACTGCGCCGGCGGCCGCGACCGGACCGCGCCCTGGGGCAGCAAGTTCGAGGACACGGCCGCGCCGGTGTGGCGCGCGATGCTCGACGCCGACCTGGCCGGGCCGTACCGGCTGCTGCAGGCGGCCGTCCCGGCCATGCGCGGCCGGGGGTGGGGGCGGATCGTCCTGGTCTCCTCGGGCGCCGGCGAGGAAGGATGGCAGGGCGCCGCCGCCTACGCCACCGCCAAGGCCGGCCTGGTCGGCCTGGCCCGCAGCCTGGCCTGGGAGCTTGGGCCCGAGGGCATCCTGGTCAACGTCGTGGCTGCGGGCCTCACGATGACCGAGCGGGTCCGGCAGACGCTGCCGCCCGAGATCGCCGACCGGTTCGCCGCGCGGGTGCCCAGTCGGCGGCTGTCCGATCCGGGCGACCTCGCCGAGCTGATCGTGTTCCTCGCGTCGGCCGCTAACCGTAACGTCTCCGGGGAGCTCGTCCGCGAAGGCTCGGCGACCGGCCGGTCAGCCCACTCTGGCTGAGGACGCGGACCATTTCAGCGAAGGTCAGCATACTTTCCTCGCTGGCGGGCAGTTGAACGGCTCATGGACATATTCCGGCGGGTGCCAGCCTTCTTGGTCTGGCTGTTCTGGCTCCTCGTGGCGATCATCCTTGTCGTGGTCGCAGCCCTGATCATCCATCACTTCGGCGGCTTCGCGCTCAACTTCCACGTCGGCCACTTCGTCTTCGACGTCGGGGTCAACTAGACCAGCCGGCGCGCCCTCCGCGACAATCAGGTCACATTCCCGGCCCGGTCCGCCACCTGGCGGTAGAAAGCCGGCTCGGCCACGTGCACCATCGGGAACACAACGAATCGCAGCGGGGTCGCCTGGCGCGCCAGGGTGAAAACCGCCGAGCGGAGCCCGATCACGCTCGATTCGATGTACTGCACTTACCCGGGATATCCGCGCGCGACAGTGCGGGCCAGGATGCCCAGGGTGGCGCGCAGCGCTCCTTCGGATATCACCGGGAAGATGTTGGCCTGCTTCCAGGACGGGTCAATGGACGACCAGTCGTAGTAGGAGGTTACGACCGTTCCGCTGGCCGATGGCTCGAGCGTGTAGCCGTAGACGTGACCAATCTGCGGGCGGATCTGGCCGAGGATAGTCCAGGCGATCTCGCGGTCGGGCACGAACCTGGTAATGGTCACGGTCACGTCGTAACGGCCGAGCGGGTAGTCGTTCAGCGCCTCGCGATCCATGTGCACGACGAAGCTGTCGCCCACCCCGGTCACCGGCTTGCCCTCGGCGTCCATCAGCATCCCGGTGCTGTCGATGGCCACATGCCCCTGCGGGTCGCACAGCACCCGGAAAATGGCCGGGGGCTCCGCGTCGATCGTGCGCTGGATCTCGATGCGTTCGGCTGTCACGCTCTCATCCTGCCACCAGGCGGCCGCCTGCGGCAGTAGCGGAACGGGCCGACTGGGCTGGCATACTCGCGGCTGTGGACTCGCTGCGCGTACTGCTTTTCGACGTGTTCGGCACGCTGGTCGACTGGCGATCCAGCCTGATCGACCTCGCGACGGCCAACGCGGCCCGCGCCGGCCTGCAGGCCGACTGGGTGGCGATCGTCGATGACTGGCGCCGCGCGTACCAGCCCGCGCTGGACGAGGTCCGCCGCGGTTCCCGGTGGCGCGACCTCGACTCGGTGCAACGCGACACGCTGCACGACGTGCTCGCCCGGCATGGCGTGCGGCTGGGCGCCGCGGACCAGGAATCGCTGGTCGCAGGCTGGCGGCAGCTGCGGGCCTGGCCCGACAGCCGGGAAGGGCTTGATCGGCTGCGCCGCCGGCACGTGACCGCCACGCTGTCGAACGGCCACCTGGCCCTGCTCGCCGACCTGCTCAAGTTCGCCGGCCTCCGGGTCGACGCCGTGCTCTCGGCGCAGCTGGCCGACAGCTACAAGCCGGACCCTGAGGTCTACCTCACCGCGCTGCGCCTGCTGGACTGTCCGCCCGCGGAAGCCGGGATGGTCGCGGCGCATCCCAAGGACCTGCGCGCCGCGGCGGCGCTGGGCCTGCGCCCGATCTTCGTCCGCCGGCCCCTCGAGTGGGGGCCCGGGGTGCCGCCCGCCGAGCCGCCCGCGCTGGATGGCCTGATCGACGCCTACGGGCTGGACCGCCTCGCCGAGGCCCTCGGGTGCTGACCGTCCCGGGGCGCTAGGCTCGCGAGCGTGCCAGAGGAGGAGCTCCCTGAGGCCGAATTCGGGTTCCCGGGACCGCTGCGCGACCGGCTCGTCGCCGCGATCCTGGACGGCAGCAAGACCACCACGTCAGGGCTGGTCGTCGAC
>DASYXX010000400.1:0-2147 GCA_035934395.1 Streptosporangiaceae bacterium | reverse complement strand
GATGATGCCGATGTTGCGCACTCGGACCTTGTCGTCACCTTTCACAGGGGCCCTCCCGTAACCGGGTTCCCCGCGCGCCCAGAGCTGATCATAATCGGCGGCGATCGGGCCGGGCTAGATCAGTTACGCGGTCCTCCTCAGGGCGTGCGCCTGCCACGCGGCCAGGCGCAGGACCCCGGCGGAGGCGGGAGGCCGCGGAGCACGGCTACGACCTGACCCGCCTGGAGGACTGAGCCTCCGCGCGTCCGGCCGGGAGCGCCGCGTACAGGCCGCATCCCGGCGGGCAGGGCTGATCACGGCAGTGCGCCGTGGTCGGTAGACTTGCTGGTCAGAATAGATTTTTCGTACTGATTGCTGCAGGTCTGCAAGATGTGACGTCAGCGTCTGCGGCGCCCGCGGTAGCCGGCCGACATCGCGACGGCGCTGCCTCCGGTGGCCGGGGCGGCGGCCATGTGCTGCGCATGCTGCACGGCAACCGCCGCGGGCGCGATCGGCTGGGCAGGCGGCCCGGCGATCGAGCGCAGCAACGGCGATCCCGGGCTCACGGTGGCGGCCAGCGGGATCACGTTGGCGCGTTTCATCAGGGTGCGTACCTCGCGGGCTTGCGCCGGGGTCTGCAAGGTGATCACGACGCCGGCGGCGCCGGCCCGGGCGGTGCGCCCGGACCGGTGCAGGTAGGCCTTGTGCTCGGCCGGTGAGTCGGCGTGGATGACCAGGTCGATGCCGTCGACGTGGATGCCGCGGGCAGCGATGTCGGTCGCGACGAGGACACGAATGGCGCCCGAGGCGAACGACGCGAGGTTTTGCGTCCTCACGCTCTGGGACAGGTTGCCGTGGAGTTCGGCCGCGGGCACCCCGGTCTCGGTGAGCTGGCGAGCGAGCTTCTTCGCGCCATGCTTGGTCCTGGTGAAAACCAGCGACCGATTGTCGCCGCCCGCGAGGGCGCGGACAACGCCCACCCGGTCGGCCGGCGCGACCGTGAGCAGATGGTGCTCGATCTGCGTCGGCGGTGCCGCCGAGTCCACCGCATGGTGTACCGGGTTGGCCAGGAAGCGGCGGGCGAGGACGTCGACGGCCCCATCGAGGGTCGCGGAGAACAGCATCCGCTGGCCCTCGGGCGGGGTGGAGTCGAGGAGCCGCCTGACGGCGGGAAGAAAGCCCAGGTCGGCCATGTGGTCCGCTTCGTCGATCACGCTGATCTCGACGTCACCCAGGTGGCAGTGGCCTTGCTCGATCAGGTCGGTCAGGCGCCCGGGGCAGGCGACGACGATGTCGGCCCGGCCGCGCAGCGCGGCCACCTGCGGACGTTGCGGAACGCCGCCGAAGATGGAGGTGACACTCAGGCCCATCGCGCAGGCCAGTGGCACGAGAACCGCCTGGACCTGGCTGGCCAGCTCACGGGTCGGCACAAGCACCAGGCCCCGCGGGCGGCATGCCATGGTGTGCCCCCCGGCCAGCCTGGCGGCGAGCGGGAGCGAGAACCCGAGTGTCTTGCCCGACCCGGTCCGGCCGCGGCCGAGGATGTCGCGGCCGGACAGAGCATCGGGCAGGGTGGCGGCCTGGATCGGGAACGGCCTGGTGATCCCGGCACTGGCCAGTGCGGCCACCAGCGGCGGCGGGACGCCGAGAGAGCTGAACGTTACGTCGGCTGCGGGAGCCTTGCGTGTGCGGTTCCGGCTTTGGGCAGCATGCTGTTTCTCACTAAGCAGAGCGGTCAATGAATCGCTTTCGGACTTGGGTGGCCGCGTGTCAAGGCCACCACGTCCGTGGAAACCAGCTCGCCCGGGGCGAGGTACGACCGGCGCGCCCTGATGGCAGCGCCTTTACCTGCAGAGCCCAACCATACAGCACGCCAGGCTGAACCTGGCCGGGGCAGACACCAACGGCCCGGCGGTCGGCGCCGATCCGCTGAGGTCCCGGCGCCGACGGAGGCGGCGGACAATCGCGAGGCCTAACGTAACCAGACCCGCAGGTTCCACGGCGGCGAGCGGCCCGTCCGCCGGGCCGCAGAGGCGCGGCAGTGCGATAGTAGGGAAGGAGGCAGGTATGGACGCTCCGGACCTGTGGGTGGCCAACGATGACGGGACCGACCTGATCCGGGCCCGGGAAATCGCCGCGGTCGGGCTGGACTACGACGGCAACGTCAC
>DASYXX010000386.1:0-2666 GCA_035934395.1 Streptosporangiaceae bacterium | reverse complement strand
TTCGGGAACTGGGGGAACCTCCAGGTGCCAGTCGTCCCCGCGGTCGGCGCTTCGATCGGCCAGCAGCTCGGCTCACCGTTTCTCGCGCACATCGCGCTGTCCTACCCCACGGGCCGGCTGCGGACCCGGTTCGAGCGGGCCGTCATCGGCATCATCTACGCCACGGCGGGCCTCACCAGCCTGGTGATCCTGCTGACGCTCGACCCCCGCGCCGACGGCTGCGCCAGGTGCGCATGGGAGCCCGCGCCGTTCCCCAGCCGGAGGGCCTTCTGGATGGCCAACCAGACCGCGCAGCGGTCAGGTTTCATCCTGGTGCCGCTGTTCCTTGTCGCGGTGTGGCTGCGGTGGCGGCGGGCGACGCCGGGCGGGCGGCGCGCGCTGGCGCCGCTGTGGATCGCGGTGTGCGTGGTGTGCCTGGTCGATCTGGTCGGCGCGTTCGCCTCCCCGTACATGGACGCGCAGCCGTTCGCGCACCTGGTGGCGGAACTGCAGGGCCTGCTGTATATCAGCCTGCCGGTGATCTTCGTGTGGGGGCTGCTGTCGGCCCGGCTCGCCCGCAGCGCGGTCGGTGACCTGGTGATCGAGCTGGACAAGCCGCTCCCACCGGGGGAGCTGCGGGCCTGCCTCGCCCGCGCCCTGGGCGACCCATCGCTAGAGGTGGCCTACGCCCGGGACGGGCTGGAGGGATGGGTGGACGCCGGCGGGCAGCCGCGATCGCTGCCGGAGTCGGCTAGCGGGCAGCAGGCACCGACCGTCACGATGGTGGAACGGGACGGGCAGCCGCTGGCGGCGCTGATCCACGACCCGGCGCTCGACCAGGGTCTGGTCCACGCCGCCGCGGCGGCAGCCGGGATGACGATCGCGAACGAGCGGCTGCAGGCCGAGGTGCGGGCGCAGCTGGAGGAGGTGCGGGCCTCCCGCCAGCGGATCGTGGAGGCCGGTGACGCTGAGCGGCGGCGGGTCGAGCGCAACATCCACGACGGGGCTCAGCAGCGGATGGCTACCCTCGCCCTGTCGCTGGCGATGCTCCGCGACCGCGCGGCCGGCGACCCGGCGATTGCGGCCTCGCTGGACCGGGCCGCCGCCGAGCTGAGGCAGGCGATCGCCGAGTTGCGCGAACTGGCGCGCGGCATCCATCCGGCGATCCTCACCGAAGAGGGATTGCCCGCCGCCGCGGAGGCGCTCGCCGACCGGTCCGCCCTCCCCGTGCGGGTGCGCGCCGACTTCGACGAGCGCCTGCCCGAGCCGATCGAGGCCATCGCCTACTTCGTGGTGGCCGAAGCGCTCGCGAACGTCACCAAGCACGCCCGCGCGTCCGGGGCCCAGGTTGAACTATCCCGGTGTAATGGGACGCTGCGGGTGGAGGTGACCGACGACGGCGTCGGGGGGGCTGACGCCACCCAGGGCTCCGGGCTACGGGGGCTGGAGGATCGGGTCTGCGCTGTCCGCGGCAGCTTCCGCGTAGATAACCCGCCGGGAGGCGGGACCTGCGTCCGGGCGGAGATCCCCTGCGATGCCTGAACCCGATGCGCAGGTCCGGGTCGTGCTGGCCGACGACTCGCTCCTGTTCCGTGAAGGACTGGCCCGGCTCCTGGCCGACAACGGCTTTGTGGTGGCCGCGCAGGCGGGCGATGCGGACGAACTGCACGTGGCGGTGCACCGGGAAACGCCCGATGTTGTGGTGACCGACATCCGGATGCCGCCGACGAACACCAACGAGGGACTGCTCGCCGCGCAGCGGATCCGCGCCGAGCATCCCGGTGTCGGAGTGCTGGTCCTGTCCCACCACGTCGAGACCCGGCAGGCGATCAAGCTGCTCCAAGACACCCCACAGCGGATTGGCTACCTGCTCAAAGACCGCGTCTCCGACATCAGCGAATTCACCGATGCGATACGGCGCATCGCCCGCGGCGGGTCAGTTATCGACCCGGAGGTGGTGGCCCACCTGCTGCGCCACCGCGCAGACGGTGCCCTCACCGGCCTAACCAGCCGTGAGCACGACATCCTCTCCCTCATGGCCCAGGGCCGATCAAACCGGGCCATCGGTGAGCGGCTGTTCCTCTCGCCAAAAACGGTCGAGACCCACATCGGAGCCATCTTCACCAAGCTGGGCCTGCTACCGGCAGACGACGACCACCGGCGAGTCCTCGCCGTCATCACCTACCTCAAAAACACCTGACCACCCCACGAGGGACTACGGCCACCGTCCGGGGCCGGGCCTTCTAGCTGGGACTTCACTCGGGGTGAGCGAGGGGACTCGAACCCCCGACACCCAGGACCACAACTGAGCGCGCAGGTGAACAAGGGCGCTGCTAGGGCCTGTTTAAGAAGTCGGGGCGGAGCCACTCGCCGATGGCGGCGATGTGGATGGTGGCTTCGAAGCGGACGGCGAGCTTGTCGAAGCGGGTGGCCACGGCCCGGTTGCGTTTGAGCCGGTTGATGCCGCACTCGACTGCGTGGCGCTGCTTGTAGCGTTCGGAGTCGAACACCGGCGGGCGGCCACCGGCGCGGCCCCGTTTCTTGCGGTTGGCGATCTGGTCGGCCTTCTGCGGGATGGTGGCGGCGATCTTCCGCCGCCGCAGGCAGGCGCGGTTGGCGCGGGAGCTGTAGGCCCTGTCGCCGAGGACCCGGTCGGGACGGGTGCGGGGCCGCCCTGGCCCCAGCCG
>DASYXX010000352.1:0-2242 GCA_035934395.1 Streptosporangiaceae bacterium | reverse complement strand
CAGCGGCTCGCCGCGCCGAGGCAGGGACTCGCCGCGCTGGGGCAGGGACTCGCCGCGCTGGGGCAGGGACTCGCCGCGCTGGGGCAGGGACTCGCCGCGCTGGGGCAGTGGCTCGCGGGGGTGGAAGACCGACTCTCCGCGCGGCGGCGGCTCGCGCTGAGGCAGGGGTTCCCGGGGCTGGAAGACCGAGTCCCCCCCGCGCCGCGGTAGCGGCTCGCGGGGCTGGAAGACCGACCCTCCGCGCTGCGGGAACGGCTCTGCGCCGTGCGGGAGGGGATCCTCGCGCCGGGGCGGGGGCTCGGGCGGCGGCAGCGGCGACCCGGGCTGGGTGGCCGGCTCCTCGTCGTCGAGCCGGGCCAGCGAGTCGCGGACCCGGGACAGTGACTCGTGCTGCGGCGGCGGGTCCCCGTGCTGCGGCGGCGAGTCCCCGCGCCGCGGGAGCGGCTCGCGCCGGGGCAGCTGCCCCGCAGCCTCGCTTGGGTCGGTCACGCTGCCGTATGGTATTCGCGATTCATCAGGCATGATCGTCGTTCTCGGATGTTCGGTCCCCAAACTGCCCGTGCGGGCAGTTTGGGCCAGTACAGCCCTGACGCTGGTGACAAAGGCGACCGGGCCAGCGATGTGATGCTACTCGCTGCCGGCCGCACTCGGCATTCGTGCACTCTACTCCGGCGCGCGGCGCGCTTACTATGGTCGGGAGCCCGGTAGCAGCCCGCATGGTAGAGGTTGTCATGTCCGGTTGGTTCCAGCAGCAGATCGTCAGTACTGGCCGACTGCCGCTGTTCTGCTTCTTTGTGGCCCTCGTGGTCGGATTCGGCGTTACCCGCCTGAACGTCCGGCTCATCCGCGCGCAGGTCCGATGGTGGCCGGGCAACCTCGTCGCGGGCGACGTGCACGTCCACCACATGGTCTTCGGCGTGGTGTTCATGGGCGTCGGCGGGGTCGCCGAGCTCGCCGCACCGCTGCAGTCCCTGGCCTGGCGGGCGGGATCCGCGGCCCTGTTCGGGGTCGGCACCGCGCTGGTGCTCGACGAGTTCGCCCTGATCCTGCACCTGCGCGACGTGTACTGGAATAACGAGGGGCGGATGTCGGTCGACGCGGTGTTCGTCGCCGCGGGAGTAACCGCGCTGCTGCTGATGGGGGTCTCCCCGGTCGGCGTGAAGAACGTTCGCGACTACCAGCGACTGCTGCCCGAAGATGCCAGCGCGGTCCTCACGCTCAACCTGGCAGTGGCCGTGCTGTTCGTGCTCGCGGCGATCACGCTGCTCAAGGGGAAGCTCTGGACCGGGCTGGCCGGCCTGTTCGTCCCGCCGCTGTTCATCGTCGGCGCCGTCCGGCTGGCCCGGCCCGGCTCGCCCTGGGCGCGCTGGCGCTACCGGAACCGGCCCGGCAAGCTCGCCAAGGCCGAGCGTCGAGAACAGCGCCTGCGGCGACCCGTGATCAACGCGAAGATCCGCATCCAGGACCTGCTGGCGGGCGAGCATTCTCCGGCCGCGATCTTGCTCGACCGCCGGCCGCCGACCGGACCCGGAGCGGGAGACGCGTCGTAACCAGGCTTGCGTACCGCTCCCTCGACGGGGAAGCCCTGAGGTTGACGCACCGTTGTAACGTGATTTGTCGGGTATTGTGCCCGTCATGGCCGCACACCCCTCGCCGCGACTGGTCGCGAGCCGCGGGCGGCTGCAGCACGAGTTCGACCGCTATCAGGCGGCCGCGGGCGAGCAGATCAGCTACGGGTCCGCCATCGCCCGGTGGCTGGCCGCGCAACTGCCCGGCGCCGATCCCGGGCAGCTCGGCTGGGGCATCCTCGCGGTCACGGCGTTGCTGTGCCCGCCGCAGCGTAAGTCCGGCGAGCGGTGGGGGGAGCGCACGTCGATAATCCTGGCCAGCCGGGTGGGCGAGGCGCTGGTCGAGTCCGCTGGCGCGCCGGGCGGGCATGCCGGCGCTGTCCTCGAGATCGGGCCGGAACTCGCGCTGCTGGACATGTCCGGGGTCTACGCCGAGTTCACCGGGCTCGCGCCCACCGCGGCCCAGGCGGACCCTCGCCGCGAGTTCCAGCGGACCATGGCCGACGGGCTGGGTGAGATCCGCCAGCGCCTGATCACCGAGCTCCCTGGTGCCGACGTCGAGGCCATCGGCTGGGGCCTGATCGGGAGCGGAATGTGCCTGCTGGTGCAGGCCAGCAGGGTTCCGCCGCCGCGGCGCCTGCGACCGGGCGCGCGTCGGCGAAGAAGCTTCCGGG
>DASYXX010000670.1:0-4517 GCA_035934395.1 Streptosporangiaceae bacterium | reverse complement strand
GCCGCCGGGGGCCGGATGATCCGCCTGGTCGACGAGGAGGACGTGGCCAGGGCCATCGACTACCCGCCCGACGACACTCGGGCCTACTTCCGGGGCCGCTGCCTGCGCCAGTACCCGGATGCCGTCGCCGCCGCCTCCTGGGACTCGGTGATCTTCGACATCCCGGGCCGGGAGTCGCTGCAGCGGGTCCCGACGCTAGAGCCGCTGCGCGGCACCCGCGCACATGTCGGCGAACTGCTTGACCGCTGCGAGACCGCCGCTGAGCTGGTTGCAGCGCTCACGGGGCAGGGCTGAAGCCGGTCTACAGCTCGCGGAGCGCCTTTGGCTTCGCGGCGGGGGTTGAAGGGGGGTCGTCCCCCCTGGGGCAATACAGCTCGCGGAGCGCCTTTGGCTCCGCGGCGGGGGGTTGAAGGGGGTCGTCCCCTGTAGGGCAATGAAGGTCGCGGATCGGTACCGATGCCAGATTGCAGGATTGGGCGAGTCACGCACGGGCGAGGATAGCGTTGAAGCTGCGGGGCAGCTCCCGCGGATCACGGAGGTTCGGCATGGCGACAAAGGACACCGGCGGCCAGCGTCAGACTACCCGGCGCACCGAGGAGGAGCAGGACACGGCGCCGCAGGCGACCGAGGACGTCAAGGAGCGCCAGGACAAGCTCACCGACGACGTCGACGCGATCCTGGACGAGATCGACGAGGTGCTCGAGGAGAACGCCGAGGAGTTCGTCAGGTCTTACGTCCAGAAGGGCGGGCAGTGAAGTAAGGCTGTACTTGCCCTGGGAGGACGACCCCTCGTCAGCCCCCCGCGGAGCAAGCTCCGCGAAGTTAGGCCGGGTTCGCGCTAAGGCACCCGCCGCAGTAGGGTCGCATCACTAGCAGACTCGTACTAACGGAAGGATCGGCGTGGGTCCTGATTCCTACGGACGGTGGCTTCCCGGGGCATACCTGAGCGCGGGGACCTCGTCGTTTACCGACTTTCTCACGGTCGCGGCCCCTGACCTGCTGCCGCAGGCCGCCGCGGGGGCCACCGGGGTCATGCCCGCGAGCGGATCCGCTCCCAACCCGGTGGTCGCCGAGCTGGCCCACGGCACCACGATCGTGGCCGCGGCCTGCGAGGGCGGTGTGGTCATGGCCGGGGACCGGCGGGCCACCGCAGGCAACATGATCGCGCAGCGCGACGTGGACAAGGTGTTCCGCAGCGACGAGTTCTCCGCCGTCGGCTACTCCGGCGTCGCCGGCATCGGGCTCGAGCTGGTCCGGCTGTTCCAGGTCGAGCTCGAGCACTACGAGAAGCTCGAGGGCAACGCGCTGTCCCTGGACGGCAAGGCCAACCGGCTCGCGAGCCTGGTCCGGGGCAACATCGGCGGGGCCATGCAGGGCCTGGTCGTGGTGCCGCTGTTCGTCGGCTACGACGAGGACACCGGCCGGGGCCGGATCTTCAGCTACACCGTGGACGGCGGCCGGTGGGAGGAGCACCGGTTCCACTCGATCGGCTCCGGCTCGGTGTTCGCCCGCGGGGCGCTGAAGAAGCTCTACGTGGAGGGCATGCCGGTCGCCGATGCCGTTCTGGCCTGCATGCAGGCGCTCTACGACGCGGCCGACGACGACTCGGCCACCGGCGGGCCCGACGTGACCAGGCGTATCTGGCCCGTGGTCGCGACGATCACCGCCGATGGCTTCGAGCGGCTGTCCAACGAGGCGGCGGGGGAGTATGCCCAGACGGTCGTCGACGGCCGGATGGCCGAGCCCGACGGCCCGGTCGCCGCGCTGCGCTCCTCGAACGGAGCGCCCAGCGCGCTGCCGCCCCGCTAGCCCGCGCCGCCAGGGCGGATCGGCCCGACGACGGCGGCACCGATATGACCCGCCAGGACCGGCACGCATTTGCGTCCGAAGAACCACAGTTTTACCCGAAGACAGTTCCTCCAAAAACCACAGTCCCACCTGAAGACAGTTCATTCCGACCAGCACAGTAAGGGAACCTCAGCGGTGACGATGCCGTTCTATGTCTCGCCCGAGCAGGTGATGAAGGACAAGGCGGACTACGCGCGCAAGGCCATCACGCGCATCCGCAGCGGCGTCGTGATCACCTGCGAGGCCGGCATCCTGTTCGTCGCGCCCAATCCGTCCCGCGCCCTGCGGAAGTTCAGCGAGATCTACGACCGGATCGCGTTCGCGGCGGTGGGGCGGTACAACGAGTTCGAGAACCTGCGGAAGGCCGGGGTCCGCTTCGCCGACATGACCGGCTTCCAGTACGACCGCCAGGATGTCAGCGCCCGCGCGCTGGCCAACTGGTATGCGCAGCTTCTCGGCACCATCTTCACCGACAGCCAGAAGCCCTACGAGGTGGAGATCGTCGTCGCCGAGGTCGGCAAGACCATGGACGGGGACCAGATCTACCGGATCACCTTCGACGGATCGGTGGCCGACGAGCACGGGTTCGTGGTCATGGGCGGCCAGGCGGACCAGGTCGCGGCGGTGCTCAAGGACCAGTACTCGGACGGGATGACGCTGGGCCAGGCGTTCGGCGTCGCGATCAGGGCGCTGGCCGGCCAGGGGAACGGCGATCGCCAGGACATCACCGCCACCCAGCTCGAGGTGGCCCTGCTGGACCGGGGGCGGGCGCACCGGACGTTTCGGCGGCTCACCGGCCCGCGGCTGGAGACGCTGCTCGCCGAGGCCCTGCCCGCCAAGAAGACCGAGGCCATCGCCGAGGCCGGCAGCGCCGACCCGGATAGCCCGGACACGGCCACCGACACCGGATCGGGCGGGGCCGCCGATGCTCCTGGCGGCGACGAGACCTAGCCGATCCGGCCGCCGGCGCGGCGGATCACCAGGTCGCCGGCCGCGACGGGGGAACGGGGAGGCGAGGGGGTAGTGCCGCACCGACAGACGGCCGGCCGCGCGGGGGGAACGGGGAGGCGGCGGGGTAGTGCCATACCGACAGGCGGCCTGCCGTGACGGGAACGGGGAGGCAGGGCGGGTATTGCCGCACCGACAGACGGCCGGCCGTGAAGGGGGAATGGGGAAGCGGGCGGGGTAATGTCGACAGTGAGCGGAGGCCGGCCGGCCGGCCGCGCGGGAATCAGGAGGACGACGTGACGGCTGACCTCGCCACCATCACCGGCATCGAGGTGCCGACGGGGCTGCTGATCGGCGGGCAGTGGACCGGCGGGCGGGCCGGCGTGCTGCCGGTCGTCGATCCCGCCACGGAGGACGAGCTCGCCGAGGTGGCCAGCGCCAGCACCGACGATGCCCTCGACGCGGTCACCGCAGCGCACGACGCGCTGCGCGCCTGGTCGAAGACGCCGCCCCGGCAGCGGGGGGAGTGCCTGCGCCGCGCGTGGGAGCTGATGATCAGCCGCGCTGAGCCGCTCGCCCGGCTGATGGTGCTCGAGAACGGCAAGGCGCTGAAGGACGCGCGGGCTGAGATCACCTACGCGGCCGAGTTCTTCCGCTGGTACGCGGAGGAAGCGGTGCGGAACGAGGGCTCGCTGGTCGTGGCGCCGTCCGGCGCGAACCGGATCATGGTCCAGCACCAGCCGGTCGGGGTCAGCGTGCTGATCACCCCGTGGAATTTCCCGGCCGCCATGGCGACCCGCAAGATCGGCCCGGCGCTGGCCGCCGGCTGCACCGTGGTGCTCAAGCCCGCCAAGGAGACCCCGCTGTCAGCGCTGGCGGTCGCCGACATCCTGCGGGAGGCTGGCGTCCCCGACGGGGTGGTGAACGTGCTGCCCACGCAGAAGCCCGGGCCGCTGGTGGCCGCGATGCTGGCCGACCCGCGGGTGCGCAAGCTGTCCTTCACCGGGTCGACCGAGGTGGGGCGCTCGCTGCTGACCACGGCGGCGCAGACCGTGACCAACTGCTCGATGGAACTCGGCGGCAATGCGCCGTTCCTGATCTTCGACGACGCGGACCTGGACGCGGCCCTCGACGGGGCGTTCCTGGCCAAGATGCGCAACGGCGGGGAGGCGTGCACCGCCGCCAACCGGTTCTACGTGCACGACGCGGTCGCCGACGAGTTCACCTCCCGGTTCGCCGAGCGGCTGGCCAAGCTCAGCATCGGCCCGGGCCTGGACGACGGGACCGACCTGGGCCCGCTGGTCAACGAGGACACGAGGTCCAAGGTGGCCGGCCTGGTCGACGAGGCCACCGCGACCGGCGGTCGTGTGGTCACCGGGGGCCGCGTGCCCGAGCGCCGCGGTTACTTCTACCAGCCCACGGTGCTGGACGAGGTGCCGCCTGACGCGGGCATCCTGTCCGAGGAGATCTTCGGCCCGGTCGCGCCCGTGGTGCGCTTCACGGCCCAGGACGAGGCGATCGCGCTGGCCAACGGCACCGAGTACGGCCTGGTTTCCTACCTCTACACACAGGACCTGCGCCGCGCGCTCCAGGTCGCCGAGGCCCTCGAGGCCGGCATGGTCGGCATCAACCGCGGCGTCGTGTCCGACCCCGCCGCGCCGTTCGGCGGGGTGAAGCAGTCCGGGCTCGGCCGGGAGGGCGCACACGACGGGCTGCTGGAG
>DASYXX010000310.1:0-3220 GCA_035934395.1 Streptosporangiaceae bacterium | reverse complement strand
GAGCCTGACCTGGCGGGAAGCGCTGCCTGCGAGAGAGCAGGTCCAGCGGCGCGGATGGCGGCCGCGGATGATCGCCCTCGTTCCGCTCGCGTTCGTGCTGATCGCCGCGATCATCGCGGTGGGCTCGCTCGGCGCCCGCGGATTATCCGGCGGCGCCGCGCCCCGCCGACGCGCTCACAGGCGGCGCAGGACGACCACGGAACGGCCGGCGACCGGGAGCGTCGCCGCGCCGTCCACGGCCCCGCCCTCCCGGCCGGGGGCGGCGGACGGGTCGGTGTCGAGGACCAGCTCCCATGATCGGCCCCACTGCTTGGGCAGGGTCCACTCGATGGCCTCGCTGTGGGCGTTGAACAGCAGCAGGAACGAATCGTCGGTGACCCGCTGGCCACGGCGGTCACGGTCGGTGATCGCGTCGCCGTTGAGGAACATCCCGACCGAGGAGGCGGACCCGGCGTCCCAGTCGTCGTCGCCCATCTCCGCACCGTCGGGCCTGCACCAGCCCAGGTCCACCGAGCCGCGGATCGAGCGGCCCTGGAACCAGCGGCGCCGCCGCAGCACGGGGTGCTCGCGCCGCAGCGCGATGAGCCTGCGGGTGAACTCGAGCAGGTCGGCGTTCACGCGGTCCCAGCCGTACCAGGAGATCTCGTTGTCCTGGCAGTAGGCGTTGTTGTTGCCGCGCTGGGTGCGCCCGGACTCGTCCCCGCCGAGCAGCATCGTGACACCCTGCGAGAGCAGCAGCGTGGCCAGGAAGTTGCGCTGCTGGCGGCATCGGAGCGCCAGGACCGCCGCGTCGTCGGTGTCGCCCTCGACGCCGCCGTTCCAGGACCGGTTGTAGCTCTCGCCGTCGGCCCCGCCCTCCCCGTTGGCCTCGTTGTGCTTCTCGTTGTAGGAGACCAGGTCACGCAGCGTAAAGCCGTCGTGGGCGGTGACGAAGTTGACGCTGGCCCCCGGATGGCGGAGGTCGGCCTGGTAGAGGTCGGAGCTGCCGGTCAGGCGCAAGGCGAACTCGCCGAGCGTGGCCGGCTCGCCGCGCCAGAAGTCGCGCACGGTGTCGCGGTAGCGGCCGTTCCACTCCGACCACAGCGCCGGGAAGTTCCCGACCTGATAGCCGCCCTCCCCGATGTCCCACGGCTCGGCGATGAGCTTGACCTGGGACACGATCGGGTCCTGCTGGATCAGGTCGAAGAACACCGACAGCCGGTCGACCTCGTGGAACTGCCGGGCCAGGCTGGCGGCCAGGTCGAAGCGGAACCCGTCGACGTGCATCTCGGTGACCCAGTAGCGCAGCGAGTCCATGATCAGCTGCAGCGTGTGCGGGTGCCCTACGTTCAGGCTGTTGCCGGTCCCGGTGGTGTCGTAGTAGAACCGCCGGTCGTCGGGCACCAGGCGGTAGTAGGCCGCGTTGTCGATGCCCTTCATCGACAGGACGGGGCCCAGGTGGCTGCCCTCGGCCGTGTGGTTGTAGACCACGTCGAGGATGACCTCGATGCCCGCCTCGTGCAGCGTGCGGACCATGGCCTTGAACTCGGCGACCTGCTCGCCCCGCTGCCCGCCCGCCGCGTACTCGTTGTGCGGGGCCAGGAACCCGATCGAGTTGTAGCCCCAGTAGTTCCGCAGCCCCCGCTCGACCAGGTGGGCGTCGTGGACGAACTGGTGCACGGGCAGCAGTTCCACCGCGGTGACGCCGAGCCGGGTGAGGTACTCGACCGCGGCGGGATGCGCCAGCCCGGAGTAGGTGCCGCGCTGCGCTGGCGGTATCTCGGGGTGCCGCGCCGTGAAGCCCTTGACGTGGACCTCGCAGATGACCGACTCGTTGAGCGGGATGTCCGGGGGCCGGTCGTTGCCCCAGTCGAAGTACGGGTTGTGCACGACCGAGCGGGGCACGAACGGGGCGCTGTCGTCGTCGTTGCGCGAGTTCTCGTCGCCGAAGTTGTAGGGAAAGCAGGCCTGGTCCCAGTCGACCTGGCCCTCGATGGCCTTGGCGTAGGGATCGAGCAGCAGCTTGGCCGGGTTGCACCGCTGGCCGTGCTCCGGGGCCCACGGCCCGCGGACCCGGTAGCCGTACCGCTGCCCGGGAGCGACCGCGGGGAGGTACGCGTGCCAGCAGAACGCGTCGACCTCCTCCAGGCGGACCCGCTCCTCGTTGCCCTCGTCGTCGAAGAGGCACAGCTCGACGGCGTCGGCGACCTCGGAGAACAGCGAGAAGTTGGTCCCGCCCCCGTCGTAGGTGGACCCGAGCGGATAGGGCCGCCCCGGCCAGTTCTCGATCTCCGCGCTTGCGGAAGGCGGAACCATGGCGCAGGTGGTTCCTTTCGTCGTCGAATTCGCCGCAGGGCGCGGGCGCGCGTTCTGGGGCCTAGTCGGCCAAGATGGCCACGGTATCGGGCGGGAGGATCAGGTCCCCACCCGTGCGGCCGATACGGTGGTCGGACGCGGCGAGAAGCTCCGTGGCGCGGCCCGCCGGGACGGCCCGGTCGCTCTCACCCAGGTTAGCGGCGACCACCACCGGGCCGCGACGGACAACCAGCCATCCGCCCCCGGGGTCGCACTCGGTCTGGACGCGGTCGAGCCGGGGATCGGTCAGCGCCGGGACCCGCCGCCGCAGCGCGATCAGCCGCCGGTACCAGGCCAGCAGGCCGGCGTGGCGGCCGGAGTACGGCTCGGACCAGTCGAGCCGGGAGCGTTCGAACGTGGCCGGGTCCTGCGGGTCGGGCACCGCATCCGGATCCCAGCCGAAGGCGGAGAACTCAGCCCGCCGTCCCTCGCTCACGGCCTGGCCGAGCCCGGGATCGTTATGCCCGGTGAAGTACTGGAACGGTGTGGTCGCGCCCCACTCCTCGCCCTGGAAGAGCAGCGGCACGAACGGCGAGGTGAGCAGCAGCGCGGCGGCCACCCGCAGCCGGCCGTCGCTCATCAGCGCGCTGGAGCGCTCACCCGCGGCACGGTTGCCGACCTGGTCGTGGTTCTGGGTGGCGACCACGAACTGGCCGCCGGACAGCCCCGCGGGCCTCCGGCCGTGCACCCGCCCCCGGTAGGGCGAGTAGGTGCCGTCGTACACCCAGGCCTGGCGCAGCGCCTGGGCCAGCAGCGGCAGCGGCCCGAAGTCCGCGTAGTAGCCGCTAACCTCCCCGGTCAGCGTGGCGTGCAGGGCGTGGTGCCACTCGTCGGCCCAGGCGGCGTCCAGGCCGTAGCCCCCGGCGTCCCGGCCGCGGACGAAGCG
>DASYXX010000291.1:0-3292 GCA_035934395.1 Streptosporangiaceae bacterium | reverse complement strand
TCGTCGGTGACCACCTCGCGCAGCAGCCGCTGCCCGCCCTGCTTGGCGGCCAGCTGATCCTCCTCGGCGTGCAGCTGGCGCTCGAGTTCCGGTATCCGGCCCAGGCGCAGCTCTGCGGCCCGGTTCAGGTCGTAGCTTCGCTCCGCCTGCCCGGCCTCCCGGCGATCCGGCCCGCGTCCTTGGTCGCCTGCCGCTGGGCGTCGTTGAAGTACGCGGGGACGGTGATGACCGCCTCGGTGACCCTCTCGCCGAGGAACTTCGACGCGTCCTCGACCAGCTTGCGCGGGACCTGGGCCGAGATCTCCTCCGGCGCGTACTGCTTGCCGTTGATCTCGAACCGGGCCGCGCCGTCCGGGCCGGGGACGACGTCGAACGACACGGCGTTGATCTCGGTCTTGACCTCGTCGAACCGTCGGCCGATGAACCGCTTGGCCGAGTAGATCGTGCCCTTGGGGTTCAGGATCGCCTGGCGGCGGGCCAGCTGGCCGACCAGGCGTTCCCCCTGGGTGGTGTAGGCCACGACCGACGGAGTCGTCCGTGACCCCTCGGCATTGGGGATGACCGTCGGCTTGCCCGCCTCCGTCGCCGCGATCACCGAGTTCGTGGTGCCCAGATCGATTCCGACCGCTGTCGCCATCGCTGCCCCATCCCTGACCGAGACGTCCCCCGTTGGCCTGGCGTCATGCCCCTGTCTACGACTGTACGTTCGCGCCCGGGCCCGGCCGGGGACGGGGTCGCGGCGCGTCCCTCACATCCGGGTCATGCAGATATCACCAGAATGGGTGATCGTGGCGGTTCAGTCGGCGGCGAGCATGGCGCGCAGCAGCTTGCGGTCGGTCTTCATGACGCTGGTCAGCGGGATCGCGTCGACGAGGCGGACCTCGCGCGGGTACTTCACCTTCGACAGCCGCCGCCGGCCGAACTCGACGAGGTCCTCGGGCCGGGCCATGGCGCCCTCGCGCAGCTGGACGAACGCGACGACCTCCTCGCCGTATTTCTCGTCCGGGCGGCCGACGCAGGCTGCGGCCACCACGTCGGGATGGCCCAGCAGCACATCCTCGATGTCGCGCGGGTACACGTTGTACCCGCCGCGAATGATCACGTCCTTGAGCCGGTCCACGACGTACAGGTAGCCGTCCGCGTCGATCCGGCCTACGTCCCCGGTGTGCAGCCAGCCGCCGCGCATCGCGTGGGCCGTTTCCTCCGCCGCGTGCCAGTACCCGCTCATCAGCACGGGCCCGCGCACGCAGATCTCGCCGTCCCGGCCCGTCGCCACCGCCGACGAGTCGGCCAGCGCGATGCGGACCTCGACGCCCGGCGCGGGCCTGCCCACGCTGCCCGCCCGCGCCTGGCCGAGCGGCGACGTGGAGATGATCCCCGCGGTCTCGGTGCAGCCATAGCCCTCGCAGATCTCGACCTGCGGCAGGCGCTTGCGCAAGTCGTCGGCCACCTGCGTCGGCAGGGGCGCGCTGCCGCTGGTGAGCCGGGTCAGGGCGGACAGGTCGTAGTCCTCCAGCGGCTGCTGCAGCAGCATGTGCAGCATCGACGGCACCATCGGGCTGACGTTGATCCGGTGCTCCTGCGCCAGCTCCAGCCAGCTGACCGGGTCGAACCAGCGCATCAGCACCGAGGTGCCAGGGCCGGGCAGGTGCAGGCCCATCACGCTCACCATCAGCCCGTAGACGTGGGACAGCGGCAGCGGGAGCAGGGCCGAGCTGAGCGATTCGTCATAGGACGTGGCCGTGGCGGCCCACGCCGCGGCCGACAGCGCGTCGTGGCTGATCATCACGCCCTTCGACCGGCCGGTCGTGCCGCCGGTGTAGAGCAGCGCGGCCAGGCCGGACGGGTCGGAGTCGACCAGCCCGCCCTCGGGCGCGGTCTCCAGCTCGGCGAACGGCAGCAGCGGCGGCTCTGCGGAGCCCGCCAGGCGCGTCCTGGCCGGCTCGCCCACCACCACGATGGCGCGCACCCCGTCCAGGCCGGCCGACGCCGACGCCACCTTCGGCAGGAACTCGGGCGTGGTGACGGCCAGCGCCGCGCCGCTGTCGCTGATCACGTGCCGCAGCTCGTCCTCGCTCAGCAGGAACAGCACCGGTGTGGCCACCCCGCCGGCGCGCCACACCGCGGCGTAGATGATGCCGACCTCGGGGCAGTTGGCCATGCAGACCACGACGCGCTCGCCCGGGCGCAGGCCCGCTTCCAGCAGGCCGCCGGCGACCCGGCGGACGCGCCCGGCAAGCTGGTCACCGGTCCATCGCGTGCCCTCGTAGTGCAGCACAGACCGGTCGCCGAGCCGGTCCCAGGATTGCTCGGCGAGCCGCTGCAGGCTGGCGCCGGTGGGCGGGGTCACCATTGGTGCGGGCACGTGCTTTTCCTCCCTCCAGGCCGGGGCGCCTCGCCGCCTGCCGGTGACCTGCGCTGGATTACCAGATCGAGATCGGGCCGTACTGGGCGAACGGCAGCAGCGGGCCGGCTTCCTCGACCTGGACGGTCGCGCCGGCGGGCGCCTCCTGCCTGAGCACCTCGGCCAGGTCGCGGGCGTCGTCGGAGTCGTTGGCCCCGAGGACCAGGAACTTCCAGCGGCGGATCACCGGGCGGCCCTCGGCCTGCAGCCGGTCGGCCAGCGCCACCGCCGCACGGTGCGAGGGCAGCTCAACGCGCACCTCGAACTGGGCGTGCCCGGTGGCCAGGGACTCCTGAGTCTCCTCGGCCTCCAGACGCTGGTGCTCCGCCGCCCGCTGCTCGTCGCTCTGCGGCAGCGGGACGTCCGCGTCCTGCCACTCCTCCTCGGCCGGATGCCAGCGGTCCAGCGCGAAATCGGCACCCAGGCCCCGCTGGGCCAGCACCTGGCGCACGACCTGGTCCGCCTCCCGGGCGGCGTCCTCCGTGCCCGCGTACAGGAAGACGCGCGGCCCGTCCGCGCTCACCGCCACCCGGTGACCGAGCCGGCGGCGGACATCATCGGATACCTCGTGCTCGCGCAGCGACTGCAGCGCCCGCCCGACGTGCGCCTCGTCGTGCAGCGTGACCGTCACCCGCCAGTCGTCGTCTGCCACGCACCGACCCTACCGTCTTCCGTCCTTGGGACGGCATGGGTGCCGTCGCTCCGCGCTGATGATGGCTCTTTGTTCTTAACGCCACCCGTGTGCGGGGCTGTCACGCCTCGCCGATGCCCCTGACCCAGCCGAGGTGGGCCAGCCGGTCGCGGAGCCGCTGGTCGGCGGTGACGAGCTCGGTGCCCAGCCGCTCCGCGACGGCGACGTAGACCATGTCATAGACAGGCCAGTTGTCA
>DASYXX010000285.1:0-4475 GCA_035934395.1 Streptosporangiaceae bacterium | reverse complement strand
CGCACCTGGCCGCCTTCCGGGGACGCGATTGCACGCCCGGCCTGAGCCGCGCTCGAGCGCGGCCCTTTTCTGGACCCGGCATAAAGCCCTCATAACGGCCGTAACGGCCGTGGTGATCGTGGCCGCCCTGGTGGCCGGCCTGCTGCTGGCGATGCGCGGCGGCGGCGCGCAGGCGAGGAAGGCGGCGGCAACGCGCCCGGACCCGCCGCGGCCGCTGCTGTCACCGTTCACCGGGGAGCCGGTGACCTCGCTGAACCGGGTGCTCGCGGTGAAGATCGACAACATCGTGTACGCGCGGCCACACACCGGGCTCAGCCACGCGGACATCGTCTACGTGCTCCCGGTCGAAGGCGGGCTGAGCCGGTTCATGGCGGTCTTCTCCGCCGGCTTCCCGCCGGTGATCGGGCCGGTGCGCAGCGCGCGGGAGGACGACCTGGAGCTGCTGCGCCAGTTCGGGCGGCCCGCCTTCGCCTACTCGGGCGCCACGGCCACGCTGCTGCCGTACATCCACCAGACCGCCAGGATCGTGGACCTGTTCGACGGCATCGCGGGCGGGTACTTCCGGAGCAACAGCCGCATCGCCCCCTACAACCTGTACGCCCGCACGCGGCAGCTGCTGCGGCAGGCCCCCCAGGCGAGCAGGGCTCATGACATCGGGTTCCGGTTCGGCCCGCCGCCCCGGGGCGGGCGGCCTGCCCGGTCGGCCTCGGTGTCCTACTCGGCGGCCTGGTTCCGCTTCACCTGGTCGGCGGCGCGGCGCGGCTGGCTGGTGTCGATGGACGGCAGGCCGGCGGTGACCACCGACGCCGGGCGGCTGGCGCCTGCCACCGTGGTGATCATGGACACGACCGTGCGCACCTCGCAGTTCCTGGAGTACGGCAAGCCCCCGCCGTACGCGGAGAGCGTCGGGTCGGGTATCGCGCTGGTCCTGCGCGACGGCAAGGCCTGGACCACCCGCTGGTCGCGGCGCTCCCTGGACGGCGGCACCACCTTCACCACCGCGTTCGGCCAGCGGATGACCTTCTCCCGCGGCCAGGTCTGGATCGTGCTCGCCTACCGGTAGCCGCGCTCGGGCGACGCATCGGCAGGCGAGGTGCCGGGGCGGGCTCCGGCGTGGTCTCATGGCGGGGTGGAACGACCGCTGCTGAACAGACGAATGGCCGGGATGGGCTCGACGATCTTCGCGGAAATGTCGGCGCTCGCCGTCGCGACCGGTTCGGTGAACCTGGGGCAGGGCTTTCCCGACACCGACGGGCCGCGCGAGATCGCGGAGGCGGCCGCGGCCGCGATCCTGGACGGCCGCGGCAACCAGTACCCGCCCGGGCCGGGCATACCTGAGCTGCGGCAGGCCGTCGCCGAGCACCAGCGGCGGTTCTACGGCCTGGACTTCGACCCGGATTCCGAGGTGCTGGTGACCGCCGGCGCGACCGAGGCGGTCGCCGCCGCGCTGCTCGCCCTGGTCGAGCCGGGTGACGAGGTCGTGGCGTTCGAACCCTATTACGACTCCTACGCCGCGTGCGTGGCGCTGGCCGGGGGCGTGCGCGTGCCCGTGACGCTGCGGGCGCCCGCGTTCCGGCCCGACCTGGACGCGCTGCGGGCCGCGGTCACCCCGCGGACCCGGCTGATCCTGCTGAACTCGCCGCACAACCCGACCGGGTCGGTGTTCACCCGCGACGAGCTCGCCGCGATCGCCGGCCTGGCGTGCGAGCGCGACCTGCTCGTGGTGGCGGACGAGGTCTACGAGCACATGGTGTACGCGGGGGAGCACGTGCCGATCGGCTCCCTGCCCGGCATGCGGGAGCGCACGGTGTCGATCAGCTCGGCCGGAAAGACGTTCTCGTTCACCGGCTGGAAGATCGGCTGGGTAACGGCATCGGCCGAGCTGGTCGCGGCCGTGCGGGCCGTCAAGCAGTTCCTCACGTTCGTGAACGGGGGCCCGTTCCAGTACGCGATCGCCGAGGCGCTAAAGATGCCCGACGAGTACTTCGCCGGGATCGGCGCGGACCTGCGCGCCAAGCGTGACCTGCTCTGCGCCGGCTTGTCGGAGACCGGCTTCCTGGTCTACCCGCCGGACGGCACCTACTTCGTCACCACCGACATCGGGCGGCTCGGCGACGCCGACGGCGTGGAGTTCTGCCGGAACCTGCCGCGCCAGGCCGGCGTGGTCGCGATCCCCAACGCCGTGTTCTACGACGATCCCGACGCCGGGCGCACGCAGGTGCGCTTCGCGTTCTGCAAGCGGCCCGAGGTCCTGCAGGACGCGCTCGCCCGCATCGAGAAATGGGCTCTGCACCGGTAGACCGGTTCAGCGGTACAGGCCATCGAGGCCCGCTCAGCGCTGTGGTTCGAGGGGGAGCTCGCCCTCGGCGATGAGCCACTGGTACCAGCGGGCGCTGGCCTTCGGGATGCGGGCCTGGGTGCCGAAATCGACGAAGACCAGGCCGAACCTGCGGCTGTACCCGTCGGCCCATTCCAGGTTGTCCAGCAGGGACCACACGAAATAGCCGCGCACGTCCACTCCCGCCGCGATCGCCCTCAGCGTCTCCGCCAGGTGATCGCTCAGGTAGGAGATCCGCTCGAGGTCATCGACGCCGCCCTCGGGGTCGACGTAGTCGTGGAAGGCAGCGCCGTTCTCGGTGACATACAGCGGCATGGCCGTGTAGCCGCTGACCCGGCGCAGGATGCGGCCGAGGCCGGCAGGCCTGACATCCAGGCCGCCCGCGGTGAGCCTGCCGGTCCTGGGCATGACCCGTGCCTGGTGGTAGGGCTCGCCGGGGTCGTCGGCCACGGTCTTCGTCTCGTAGTAGTTGACGCCGAGGAAGTCCGTGGGCGCCGCGATCACCCCCAGGTCGCCGTCGCGGATGAAGTCGATCGGGACCTGCCGCTCATACCATCCGAGCATGTCCTCGGGATAGGTCCCGACCGCCACCGGCTCGAGGAACCAGCGGTTCTCGTACCCGTCGAGCCGCCGCGCTGCGGCCAGGTCGGCCACGGACTGCGACGCCGGGCTGATGTCCGAGAACAGATGCGAGATGCCGACGCGGGCACCTGGCGCGCTCTGCCGGACGATCCGCACCGCCTCGCCGTGCGCGAGCAGCAGGTGGTGGGAGGCGGCCAGCGCCGAGGCCAGGTCGGTGATTCCGGGCGCGTGCCTGCCCTCGAGGTGACCCACCATGGCCGAGCAGAAGGGCTCGTTGACGGTTCCCCAGAGGGGAACGGCGTCGCCGAGAGCGTCCACCACCGCCCGAGCGTAATCGCGGAAATGCCGGACGGTGTCGCGGCTGACCCAGCCGCCTGCGTCCTGCAGCGGCTGCGGGAGGTCCCAGTGATAGAGCGTGGCCACGGGCACTACGCCGCGGGCGTGCAAGCCCTCGACCAGGCGCCGGTAGAAGTCGAGGCCCTTCTGGTTCACGGACCCGGTGCCGTCGGGGACGACCCGCGGCCAGGCGATCGAGAACCGGTAGGCGGTCATGCCGATCTCCGCCAGCAGATCTAGATCGGCGTCGGCCCGGTGATAGTGATCGCAGGCGATGGCGCCCGTGTCGCCGTGGGTCACCGCCCCGGGGACCCTCGTGAACGTGTCCCAGATCGAGGGGCCGCGGCCGTCCTCGTCGACCGCGCCCTCGATCTGGTAGGCCGCGGTCGCTGCGCCGAACTGAAATCCGGGGGGGAAGCGCACTGGTGCTCCTTCGCCTGCACGCGGGCGGCTTAGTTCGGTACTTAGGCTAAGGCTTAAGCAAAGGGTGTCAAGTGGGGGGCGTCACCCGGCCGGTGACCGGACCCGGCGGCTGCCGGCGGGCTCGGTGACCACCGCTCCGGCGGTGAGCAGCCTGGCGATCGGCAGCGTCGCGGCGCCGAGCGCGACCGCGTCCTTGCCGAGCTCGGCCTTCACGATCTCGACCCCGCGCAGCGGCAAGCGCAGCGCCTGGCGTGCCGTGGCCTCGCGGACGCGCGGCAGCAGGACGTCGCTGAGCGCCTGGCCCAGCCAGCCGCCAACGGCCACGCGCTCCGGGTTGAACAGGTTGACCAGGTCCGCGATCCCGGCGCCGAGGTAGGTCACGGTCTCGTCGAGGACCTGGGCCGCGGCCCGGTCACGGCCCGCGGAGTCGATGATCGCGGCGATCCGCGCTTCCAGCTCGCCGGGGCCCGTGGTGACCCGTCGGCTCTTGAGCTGCTCGTACCTGGAAGCGATCGCTCCCGCGCCGACGTACGCCTCGAGGCAGCCCTCCGCACCGCAGCGGCACGGCCGGCCGCCCACGACGACCTTGGTGTGACCCCACTCCCCGGCGCTGCTCGTCGCCCCGCGGTAGACTTCACCGTTGCTGATGATGCACGTCCCCACCCCGATCCCCAGCAGGACGATGACCGCGTGATCGGTGCCGCGGGCGGCGCCGAACCACTTCTCCGCCTGGCCCAGGGTCTTCGCGCCGTTGTCCACCAGGATGAGCAGCCCGGTCCGGCTGTGCAGCATCGAC
>DASYXX010000664.1:0-6407 GCA_035934395.1 Streptosporangiaceae bacterium | reverse complement strand
AAAGCCCGGCACGACCTGAACGCCGTCGAGGTACCGCTCGAGATCGTGATCGGCGGTCAGCCGGGAAAGCAGCACGCCGCGCGCATCGGTCAGCATGACGCTGACCGGCTGGCCCTGGAGATTCTCGCGCAGGTTCCGCAGCACCGGCAGCGCGCTGCGGGTCAGCGGGGTGTCCAGGTCGGGATCGCCGACCCAGGACAGGCCGATGTGATCAGCGGCGACATTCCACTGCCGGGAACGCCGCCACGACGCCAGGATCGTGCCACGCACCCGGCCGGGCTCGACCGGCTCACCTGTCAGGAAACGCTCCCTGGCCTGGGCCAGCCGGGTGTCCTCGGTCATCTCTGGCCAGGCGAGTGCTCCGCTCAGCATGCCTCCCCCTGCCTGCCACCACTGCTGCCGCGGGGCTCGGCCGTGCCCGCGAGGCGCTGGAGGTCTGCGTCGTGCCCGCAGCCGCCAGGCCAGGGATCTGGCCCGGGGCCCGGGCGGGCACCGGCGGCCTCGGCCGGGTGAGCGGCACTGCGAGCGCCATGAGCACGACCCTGATGACGACCGGGCCGGCGGCAGGCGCTCCTCCGGTAACCCCGGGTAGCTGACCGCCCTCGGCGGCTGAGGTCCGGTGCGTGTCTTGAACCCTACGCTCCCATCCGGAAACTAGCAATCTATTTCCAGAATCTGGTAGCATGCTGATGGTGGCCGACCGGACCTTCCTGACCAGCCACGCCCGGGTACTGCTGTGCATCGCCCACGACCCGGGGGTGCCTGCGGGACATCGCGGTCAGCCTGGGCATCACCGAGCGCAGCGCCTACGGCACCGTCACCGACCTGGCCGAGGCCGGCTACGTGGTCAAGCAGAAGCACGGCCGCCGCAACCGCTACCAGATCCAGGCGCACCAGCCCGCTGCCAGAACCCACCCGGCACGAGCGCACCGTCGGCGAAATCCTGGCCGTTCTTGCCCGCACCGGCGCAGGGCCGTACCCGACGCTGAACGGACGCCCCTGACCCCACCACCGGCCACGCAAAACGCCACCGCCCGCCCACGGCCGGCCCGCAGGCCCGCACCGGGCGTGATGACGATCCCGCTCGTGGGCGATACCTCCCCAGGCGCGTGCCGCGCTGAGCGTGCCCGTCCCCGCACCTGCCGGGCGCGGCAGCAGGTCCCTGCCCCCCTGACCGAACCCCGACTCTGTGCCCTGGCGGGGGCCGAAGGAGCATCCAAGGCCGGACCCTGCCGGGCAGAGAACAGCGGCACCCGCCGCGCCCTCCCCGCTCCGCACACCTGAGCAGCCCACCGGCGCCGCCACCCCGGCCACGCTCAAGCCGCAGGCTCTGGCCGGGCAGCCGACATTGCGCTCCCAGACGGCCAGGCGCCGGCCAGCCCGCCGTCACGGCCTTGTCAGCGACGATGACCAGGGAGCTGACATCTGCCGCGGCTGCTCCGTCCCGGCGGCTCTTCCCGGACCCCGGCCGCGCCTGCTCGCCAGCAGGAACTGCTCCTCCTGGCGAATCTGGGCGATAAACCGCTCAGCGTCGGGCCTGATCATCACCGGCTCGCCGCGGTCATCAGGGCCGATCCTCACGCCCCGGACGCGCGCCGCGACCCCCACCCATCGCGCCCGCTGCTCGAACGTCGCCATCCCCGGCCGCGTCCACAAGCTGGCCGGCAGCGCCCCGACGACCTGCGCTAGCGACATGCAGCCATCCGGCGTCAACGGCGCCTGCCCGGGCCCGATGTCGATCATGGGCCGCCTCCTCTGGCTGGCCGGGACGCGACACCCCGAACGAAGCGCACCCCCGGTCAGACGCCCGGACCGGGCCCGTCACAGCAAGAACCCGGCCCCTGGCCGATCAGCATCCCCCAGTCTGCCACCGGCTGCCGACACCGCCGGTCAGCATCACGAGCCTCACAGCGCCCCGCGGATCAGTCGTCCAGGGCCGAAGCCGCCCACTCGGGTGCCACCGGCCGGTAACCGGGCCTGACGGGCAGGCACGGCCCCCGCGTGGTGCGCCCTCGCGATCGTCGCTCGCCGTGGCCCAGAGGCGCCAGCCACGCGGTCGCCAGCCCGCCGCCAGCGCTGGCGGACACCCAGCGGGCCGATCGCGCAGCACGGCTGAGAACGCCCAGAACTGGATGGCCTGTATGCCGCCACCAGCGCAGCCAGTCCGATTACCAGCCGCTCCGATCCGGCGATCCGGCGCCGGGCGCTGCCGGTACGCACGTCACGCTTTGTGGTCTGAGCTTTCCACCGTTTGACGATCCCGATTGCCGTTTGCGGCGGGCGGCAGCATCCTCGTGCTCAGCAACTTCAACCTGACATATCTGGCAGATCTGCACCGCTGGCGGGACCCTCGGCCCTTGAGGCTAACGGACATGGCATCAGGGACGGAGACGGCTCACCGCCCGGCGAACTCCGCCAGGAGCTGCTCGCGCTGACGGGCGCCGAGGCCGCCGACGCGCCGGTCCAGCATGATGCCGGCGCGCTGCATGGCGGCGGCGGCGCGGGCCGGGCCGACGCCGGGCAGCGCGCGGACGACCTGGGCGACGCTCGTCCGCCGGGCTATGTCGTCATCGCGGGCGAGCACGTCGGCGAGCGTGACAGTGCCCGCCTTCAGGCCTGCCAGCAGGGCCGATCGGGCGGCACGCGCCTCGCGTGCCTTCTCCAGCGCTGCCTGGCGCTGCTCGGGGGACAGGGTCGGGAGTGCCATGGGGCCATTCCTCTCAGTGAGGCCGTCCCGGGGCGCGGCGGCTTCTCACGGCTATCATGCCGGGCGGCAACGACCGTCTGCTGCTAGGCGTGGCGCTTCAAGAAGCCGGTCAAGTGGTCGCTCCTACGCAGGTGATCGCGCGCCCGGCCCTGTCGGCCGCGCTCGGCGTTCACTGTCAATGCGCTGACCGGCGGGGAAGAGCCGCTCCATGCGGTGGCTCGGCAGGTTGTTTCAGGTGAGCGCGGGCCGCCGATCGGGGTCGAGAAGGCGGCGAAGACGGCTGGCGGTGGCTGCGACCGGCGGGGAGTGGGTGAGGGGCTGACTGGTGAGGACGGGCAAGAGGGACTGCGCCGCCTGGGCCAGGACGGGTGGCTGGTGCCGGCGTAGGCGCGGGCCAGGGCGTGCAGGGCGGCAGTGAACTGGCGGTGGGGGTCGGCGTCGCGCCACGCGTCGGCGTGCATGAGGACGGCGGCGATCGCCTGGCGGAGCTCACCGGCGTCGGCGGGGCGCCGGGCTCGCGGGGTTTTCCGGGGCGCGGGTTCGGTGTGCACCGTGCTGCCGGCGGCATCCATGTACGCGTCCGCTGTGCCGTCCGGCCGGCGCTGGCCACCCCCCGGGCTGGTGATCGCGGCCTGGACTGTGGCGAAGACATCGAGCTGCCGGTGGAGGCCCGTGACGCGCAGCACCTTGGCTACCGCAGGCGCAGGCGCGGCCAGGCGCAAGAACCCGCCGAGCAGCCCGGCGCGGCGCCCGGTGCCCACCAGCACGGCGAGGCCGCTGGCGTCGGCGTAGCTCACGCGGGACAAGTCGATGACGAGCCGGGCGGTGCCGGGGCGGAGCAAGCCAAGGAGCTGCTCGCGCAGGGCTGGAACGCAGGTGATGTCGAGCTCGCCGCTGAGCGCGGCGATGATGCAGCCGCGCTCAGACCGGGAGGAAATACTGAGGCCAGGACCGCTGTCGGTAACTGCGTCCATCACGGACCTCCGATTGGACGGGCGGGACAGGCTGCCTGGCGTACGGCGAGGCCGGAGTCGTTGCCGGCGCAGCGAGCGGGCCTGGTCGCCAGCTGGCTAGGGGCGGCGGAAGGTTCTGCGCATGATCCGCAGCAGCTGTGTGATGCGTGATCTGCCCGCGCTAGCGGTCAGCGCGGTAGAAGGCTGCCGGTCCTGGTGCGCCACGGCCGGCCCGGGGGGCGCCGCCGGGGCGGCCGGGATCGGCCGAGGCGGGGCGGAGCCGTTGCGGGACGGGGGCGCCCAGGTTCTGATCGTGCCGGGCCGAGGTGCGGCTGCTTCGGGCATGACGTGGTTTCCTTTCGCACATGGGGAGGGTGCCGCTGCGTCAGCGGCCGGCCGGGGCGCCGGCGGGGTGGGCGAGGCGCGCTAACCGACGCCCATCAGGGCGGGCGTCAGCTGGTAGCGGGCGTTGCGTGGCGCTGCCGCGATCATCGTCGCCGGGCCGCCGCCGAGCCGGGCCAGGGCAGGAAGTCCTGGGCCCCGGGCTCGCTGGCGGTGAGGGCGTTCATCGTGTCACCGCTTCCGCGTCTGCAGCCGTCAGGCCAGGGATCTGGCCCGGCGGCTCGCACGAGGCGCCGGCGGCGTCAGCCGGATGCGCCGCACTGCGAGCGCTATGACCGCGGCGACGCTCATCACGAGGCCGGTGCATGCGCTCCTCCGGTAGCCCCGGTTAGCTCGCCGCGCTCAGCGGCTGACTCCGGTGCCTCTCCTGCAAGCTACACCCGCATCAGGAAACTAGCAACTCATTTCCAGAATCTGGTAGCATGTTGGTGATGCTAGCGAACTGGACCTTCCTGACCAGCCACGCCCGGGTGCTGCTGTGCATCGCCCGCGACCCGGGGGTGCGCCTGCGCGACATCGCGGCCAGCGTGGGCATCACCGAGCGCAGCGCCTACGGCATCGTCACCGACCTGGCCGGGGCCGGCTACATCGTCAAGCAGAAAAACGGCCGCCGCAACCGCTACCAGATCCAGGCACACCTGCCGCTGCCGGAGCCCACCAGCCAGGAGCGCACCGTCGGCGAGGTCCTGGCCCTGCTGGCCGACGCGAGGCAGTGACCGACGCCGGGCGGACGCACCTAGAGCCGGCACCGGCCAGCCACGACGCCACCGCACGCCAGCCGCCCCGCAGAGCGCCGGCCGGCGGCGCCGGAACCCCTGAAATGGATGTCGCCACCGGCATCACGCGCACCCCAACACCCAGGAGGCTGACCCGGACATCGCCGTCGGGGCGCTGGCCTTCACCTCCGCCCTGGCGCCGCGGCGCCGGGCGCATACTGGGTGCATGAGCCGGATGATCTGGACAATCCTCGGCGCGATCCTCGCCCTCTGGCTTGCCTCCATGGCCCTTGGCTGGATCTTCGCAATGGTCAAGACGTTTCTCGTTGTCGGGCTGATCGCGGTCGTCGTCGTCATCGTCGTCTGGCTGCTTGCCGGGCGCGCTCGCCGCGGTAACGCTGCGCGGTGACCGCAGAGCCAAGCGCTGGCGGGTTGACGTCGAGAATGCGGGGCTGCTCGCCGGTAAGCCGGTAGCAGGCACTGCGCAAGTATCCGCCTGATTGTGGCAAGCGCGATTTCGACGTACCCCCGGCGCGGGCGCGCCGATCTGGCTGATCTGCGTGTCCTCAGGCATGGCTGTCGGCGTCCCGGTCACGGTCGCGCTCGGTAGGAGGCCCGGTAGGCAGCTCTTCTGGCGGCTGTTCATGGCTTGCCGCCAGCGCTGCTGGGGTCAGGCAGGTAGTGGTCCCTGGTCCTGCTGGTTACCGTTGCCTAGGAAGCGCACCAGGACGAGTTCAGCGATAAGTTCCACGCCTGGCGGGCGTCAGACCTGATACCAGGCTCAGCTCATCAGGAGGCGACCACCATGGCCGATGCAACCGTCAGCGCGACCATGATCATTAACGCCCCGGCGAAGGCCATCTTCGCGCTCCTTGCCGACCCCCATCAAGCACGCTGCGATCGACGGCGCCGGCTGGGTCCGCGAGCCTGTCGACAGCTAACCGCTGACCGCGGCGGGGCAGGTGTTCCGGATGGCCATGTACCACGCCAACCACCCGGACGGGAACTACCAGGTGGCCAACCGGGTGCAGGTGTTCGACCCGCCGCGCGCCATCTCCTGGGAGCCGGGTCAGGAAGCCGGCAACGGGGACCACGATGCTGCGGAGGCACTGACTCATGGCGGAGCAAGCGCACCCGGAGTGGGACGCCAGCTACACGGCCGGCACGCCGGCCCCGTGGGACATCGGCAGGCCGCAGCCGGCTTTTGTCCGGCTTGCTGACGAGGGCCGCCTGACCGGGCGCCTTCTCGACGCTGGCTGCGGCACCGGCGAGAACGCGCTGCTGGCAGCCAGTCGTGGCGCCGATGTCACCGGTATCGACGTTGCGCCGACCGCGATCGCGCGGGCCCGCGCGAAAGCGTCCGAGCGCGGGCTGACCGCGCGGTTCGAAGTCGCCGACGTACTCGACCTCGGCCGCCTGGGCCTCATTGTCGACACCGTGATCGATAGCGGGGTGTTCCACGTATTCGGCGACGAGGACCGGGCCCGGTACGTCGCGAGCCTCGCGGCTGTGCTGAGGTCAGCCGGCGCTTGCTACCTCATGTGCTTCAGCGAGCGGCAGCCAGGGACCTGGGGCCCGCGCCGCGTCCGCGCGGACGAGGTGCGCGCGGCGTTCAGCGACGGCTGGGCC
>DASYXX010000260.1:0-7275 GCA_035934395.1 Streptosporangiaceae bacterium | reverse complement strand
GGCCGCGGCCTGGTCGCGGCGCGGGGGGGCGGCCGGGGCTGGCGGCGGCGGGGGCGGGGCGGGCCTGGTCGCGGCCGGGTGCAGGGTGTAGTTCCAGTCGCCGTGGAAGCCGTGCGGGCTCAGCGCGCCGGCATCGTGCAGTTCCCGCAGCTGCGCGAGGGTGATCTTCGCGCCGCGCGGGTAGCCGCGGGTGTCCAGCCGGGCGGTGACCGCCAGCCCGGTTGTGGTGGTGGTCGCGGCGATGGTCTGGACGATGACCTCGTGGCTGGTCAGCGGGCGGGCCCGCCAGTTGCGGGAGATCTGGGAGAACAGCCGGTGCTCGATCTTGTTCCACTTGCTGGTGCCGGGCGGGAAATGGCAGCAGGTAATCTCCAGGCCGGTCTGGGCGGCCAGGGCGGCCAGCCCGGTCTTCCACGCCCCGGTCCGGTAGCTGTTCGAGCCCCCGGCATCAGCGGTGACCAGCAGCCGCCGCGCGGCCGGGTACCGGTCTTTGCCCAGGGTGTTCCACCAGCAGCGGATCGATTCCACCGCGAACGCCGCGGTGTCGTGATCGGTGCCGACATTCACGAACCCGGCGTTGGCGCCCACGTCATAGACCCCGTAGGGGGTCACCTTGCCCAGGTCCTCATCGGGGAAGCCGTGGTCGCGGACGGCCACCGGGTCGCCGGCCGGGCGCCACTCCCGCCCGGCCTGGGCATAGGGGCCGACCTGCTCCTTCTTCTTGGCATCCACGCTGATCACCGGCTGGCCCGCGGCCAGGAGCTCCCCGGCCTGCCCGGCGATATAGCGGAACTGGGCATCCCGGTCCGGGTGCTGCTTCCCCTCGGCCGTCTTGGCGTTGGCCTGCAGGCTGAACCCCTGGCCGTGCAGCAGCCGCCCCGCCGTCTGCGGGCTGCACCGGTGACCGGCCGCGGTCAGCTCATCCGACAGGTTCTTCAGCGACCTGGTCGTCCACACCAGCGGCGACACGGGGTCTCCCCGGGTGCTGTCCTCCACCAGCGCCAGCAGCGCCGGCACCAGGCCCAGATCGTGCTCGGCGAGCCGCTTGCGGCCCCCGCCCCGCCGCCGCACCCGCCCCTCCGGCGCGACCTGCCCGGACTCCAGCTCCGCCGCCCCGTCCGCCACCGTCTGCCACGACGCCCCGGCCAGCCTCGCCACCGCCCCGGTCCCGCCGTCCCCGGCCGCCCGCGCCACCATCCCCAGCACCAGCCGCCGGGCCCGCTCATCCAGCAACGGCAGCCCAAGCTCCAGCTGCGGCCCCATCAGCCCCAGAAGCTCCGCGTTCGCGCCCATACCATCATCCTGGCACCCGACACGCCCAAAACTCACCTTATTCCGGAGTGCGCACATGCGACCGCGAATCAACCACGATCATGAAGCCTGCTGACCGAGGCTCCCGCCGATGAGCTGCGGCGCGCGGTCGCGCTCACTGGCCGGGGTGGCGGCCGGTGAGCAGATCGTGGGCGCGCAGCGCGATCCACCACTCGGCGATGTGCTCGGTCCGGGTCAGGCCGCGGCCGGTGATCTGCTCGATCCTGCGGATTCGGTAGCCCAGGGTCTGCTTGTGGATGTGCAGCTCGGCCGCGGCCCGCTGCCACGACCGGTCCAGGCGCAGCACGACCCGCAGCGTGTGCAGGTAGTCGGTGCCGTGCTCCGCGTCGTGGCTCATCAGCGGGCTGAGGATGCGGGAGACCAGGACCCTGGCCTCGGTGGGGGTGCGCGGCAGCAGCACGGCGGTCTCGTCGCCGTAACGCACGATCCGGCGCCCCTCGGCCTCTGCCGCGCTGAGCGCCCAGCAGGCCTCCTGGGCGGCCTCGGGCAGCCGGTCGGCCGCCCGGAGGCGGTCGCTCGTGCCCAGCGTGCCCGCCTGTCCCCCGGGCGTGACCAGCAGGCCTGCGTCGGCGGCCGTGTCCGCGATCACGACGTACAGCGTGTGATCGCGGTGCAGCAGCAGGTGCGGGATGCGGGCCCGGGCCAGCCGGCGGTCCAGCTCGGCCCCGGTGCCGTCGGTGCCGCCGCGGGCGGCGGCGAGCACGCAGGAGGCCGGGTCGAGACCGTACTCAGCCAGCTGGGCCTCGGCGACCCGGGGATCGATCCGGCGGTCCAGGAGGCGGGCCAGCAGGTCCGCGCCGAGTCGGCGCTGCCGCTCCTGCCCGGCGGTGAGCTGGGCCAGCTCGAGAGCGCCGCCCACGGCGACGTGCTGCAGCACGACCGGGCTGGGCAGCTGGTCGCCGATCGGCTCGACGACCAGGGCGGTCGGGTGATCGCCGGGCACGGCCACCGCCACGGCGCAGATCTCGCCGGGCGCGGCGTCGGGCAGGCGCAGCCGCAGCATGCCGGGAATCGCGTTGCCGTGCGCGGCGTAGCTGGCGGCCAGGGCCGCCGCGTAGACGGTCTCCTGGTGGTCGTCGAACAGCGACAGGCCCGTCGCCGGGTCCACCAGGTACAGCCGGACGCCCAGCTCCTCGCCCAGCCGCCGGAACGTCTCCGGGCCCGGCCGCCCGGCCGCCACCGAGGTCCGTAGCAGCTCGTACAGGCGGGCCACGCGCCACAGCTGCCGGCTCTCCTCGCGGTCGTTGGCATCGGCCACGGCGCGGACGATAGCCGTGAACGGCACGCTGAACGGCACGGTCAGCAGCGGCAGGGCCAGCTCGTCGGCGCGGCGGGAGGCCCCGTCGGTCAGCGGCGGGCCGCCCGTGCCCAGCCCGAACGCGAGGCCGCTCGCAGCGGACTCGGCCATCCGCTCGACGAAATGAACCTGGGCCGGCTCGTCCGTGTCCAGCCCGGTGCCGTTGGTCAGCAGCAGCTCGTCGGCGCCATGCCATTCCCAGGAGTTGGGCAGGTCCGAGGTGTGCACCCAGCTGACCTCGCGGTCGGCGCCTGACCCGCCTGCGATCAGCGACATCTGCAGGTGCGGGAGCCGCATCAGCTCACGGACAGTTATCGACAAGCTGGCCCCCCGGGGCATTGATACCCCAGTATGAACGCCGCCTCGCAGGTTTGCATCCGGGAGCAGGCGACGCCCATTGTTCCCTGCTGCACGCGTCCCTATCCTGACCGGCAAGAACCCATGCTTGAGCTGCTGCGAGGGACCCATGTCCGACAACACAGCGGTCTATGCGGGAGCGATGCCCAGCCGGCAGGGCGAGCTCGCGCTCGAAATGCACGGAATGGCTCCCATCCCCGCCGAGAACCGGTACGGGAGCATCCACCGCGTCTTCACGGTCTGGTTCGCCCCGAATCTCGTGCCCGCGGCGTTCTTCGTCGGGGTCCTCGCGCTCAACCTCGGGTTCGCGCTGGGCACCGCCGCGATCGTGATCGGCACGGTCCTCGGCGCCCTGCTCGTGTCGACGATGTGCAGCTGGGGTCCGAGCACCGGCCTCGGCCAGCTCCCGCTGGCCCGGCTCCAGTTCGGGCGGACGGTGTTCGTCCCTGGCCTGCTCATGTGGCTGTCCACCATCGCATGGGACGCCCTCAACGCGATCTTCGGCGCCGCGGCGATCCACCTGCTCATCCACGTCCCGTTCTGGATCGGCCTGCTGATCGTCCTGGCCATGCAGGGAGTGCTCGGGGTCTTCGGCTACGAGGTGATGCAGACGTTCGAGCAGTGGGGCTCGATCGTGCTCGGGCTGATGTTCGTCGCGATCACCGTGAAGATCGCCCAGATCGGCAACTTCCACTCGGCAGCGACCGTGCACGGCGGCCCGAAGGTCGGTGCGTTCATCCTGATGGCCACCATTGCGGCCGGCTTCGTGGTCTCCTGGGGCGCGTACGGGTCCGAGTACAGCCGCTACATGAAGCCGAGCACCTCCCGGGCCGGCATCTTCTGGCTGACGCTCGCGGGAGTCGTGCTGTCGTCGGTGTGGGTCGAGATCCTGGGCCTGGCCGCCGGCGCCGCCGCCACCAACGGCACGTCGGCCGGAATCCGGGCGCTGCTCGGCGGCGGCCTGCTCGGCGGCCTCGCGCTGGTGGCGATCTGGATCGGCACCGTGGCCGTGAACGCGATGAACGACTACTCGGGTTCGCTGGCACTGCAGGCCGCGGGATTCCGTGTGCGGCGGCCTGTGGTGGCGGTCATCGTCACCGTGCTGGCGTTCTTCCTGACGCTCTGGCTGAACACCGGGACCTTCGCGGCGAAGTTCGAGAACGTCCTGCTGTTCATCACCTACTGGGTGCCGCCGTTCGCGGCCGTCCAGATGGTCGACTGGTGGCGGAAGCGGGGCGTGATCAACGCCGCGGACGCGGTGGGCGCAGCGCTCAAGCCGGGCTGGGACGCGCTGATCGCGCTGCTGGCCGGCTTCGGCGCGGCGGTGCCGTTCATGGATACCTCGTTGTTCGTGGGGCCGGCGTCCTCCGGCTGGCTGCAGGGCGGCGACATCGCGTTTCCGGTCGGGTTCGTGGTGGCCCTGGTCGTCTACGCCGGGATCCGCTGGCTAGAGACAGGCACGCTGCGCGACTCCCCGCGGGCCGCGGCGGTGCCAAGCACGGCCGGGAGCCTCTGATGGCCGGGGCGGGGCTGGCGAGCAGCGCCACTCCCCCGGCCCCCATCTCCTGGCCCGCCGGATACACCGCGGCGGCGTGCCTGACCTTCGATATGGACGCCGAGTCGGCCGTGCTCACCACCGACATCTCGTCGATCGGCCGGATGAGCCCGATGAGCCACCAGTCGTACGGGCCGCTGACGGGGGTGCCCCGGATCCTGGCCCTGCTGCGACGGCACGACATCCGGGCCACGTTCTTCGTGCCCGGCTACTCGGCGCAGCGCTACCCGGAGATCACCCGCAGCATCGCCGACGCCGGGCACGAGATCGCCCATCACAGCTACTTCCACGAGAACACCATCGGCATGGACGAGAAGACCGAGGCGGACATGATCGACCTCGGCCTCCGGGCGCTGCACGACGTCGCCGGGGTCCGCCCGAGCGGCTACCGCGCGCCGATGTGGGAGATGAACTACCACACGCCCAAGCTGCTGGCCGAGCGGGGATTCCGGTACGACTCCAGCCTGATGGACTCCGACCATCCCTATGTCCTGGCCGTCGGCCCGGAGCCGGAGGCCGCGACCCTGGTCGAGGTGCCGGTGTCGTGGGGGCTCGACGACTGGGAGCAGTACGCGTTCCTGCCGTCGCTGATCGGCTCCGGGGTGATCGAGAGCCCGGCCAAGGCCGTGGAGATCTGGACCCTCGAGCTCGAGGCCATGCACCGCCTAGGCGCCGCGTTCGTGCTGTGCTGCCATCCGTTCCTGTCCGGACGGCCGTCCCGGGCCGAGGCCCTCGGCCGGCTGATCGAGCGGATGAAGGCCCTTCCCGGCCTGTGGATCACCACGGTCGGCGACTTGGCCGAGCACGTCGGGTGGCTGGGGCTGGCGCCGCGGACCTGCCCGCAGCCGGTTCACCCGGCTGATGCCGAGGCGGACGCCTACTGGGTCGCCCGCCCTCGCTGACTGACGTCGCCGCTTCGGCACGAGAGGACACCTAATGGCCGAGACCACCATCACCGAGGATTCGCTGGAAAGACGGCCGGTCAGGGACTTCAAGTTCCGCTCGGCCTTCGCGCTCTCGTTCGCAGACCTGTCGCCCATCGTCGGCATCTACACCGTCTTCGCGATCAGCCTGGTCGCCGCCGGACCGGCATTCCTCTGGGCCTTCGTGCTGGTGCTGATCGGCCAGCTGCTCGTGTGCGGCGTATTCGGGAACCTCGTGTCGAAATGGCCGCTTCAGGGCAGCGTCTACGCCTGGTCGCGCGAGCTGATCGGCCCGCGCTACGGCTGGTTCACCGGCTGGGCGTACATGTGGGGGCTCACGCTCACGCTGGCGGTCCTGCCGATCACCGCCGCCCCGTACATCCTGAGCGCCGCGGGCGTGAACTCGCCCTCGCAGATCACCATCGAGCTGGTGGCCATAGGGGTCCTGCTGTTCGGCTCGGCCGCTAACCTATTCGGCGGTCGGCTGCTCAAGGGCCTCATCTACATCGCGCTGGTCTGCGAGCTTGTCGCGTCAGCCGGAATAGGCATCACGCTGTTGATCTTCCACCACCTCAACCCGCTGTCGGTCATCTTCACCGCCGCGGGTACCGGGCACGGGGCCGGCTGGCTGACCAGCGCGTTCCTGCTGCCGGTCGCCTATATCGCCTACTCGTTCATCGGCTTCGAAGCCTCTGCGTCCATCGGCGAGGAGGTCCAGGAGTCCCGCAAGGTGCTGCCCAGAGCGGTAATCCTCTCGCTAGCGGTCGGCGGGGTGCTCGTCATAGTGGCCAGCCTTGGCATCGTGCTCGCGATCCCGGACATGGCCGCGGCGGTCTCGGGCAAGGACACCAACCCCGTCGCCACCACCCTCGTGCACGCCTACGGATCCGGGGCCGGACGGACGCTGCTCATTGCGCTCGCCGTCGGCTTCGCCTCCAGCATGATCGCTGTGCAGACCGCGGTGACTCGCGCGATCTGGGCCAGTGCCCGCGACCGGCTGCTGCCGGGAACCCGGCTGCTCGGCAGGCTCTCCGGGCGCGAGAACCTGCCCAGGTACGCGATCGGCCTGACCATCATCATCGCCGGGGCGCTGATCTTCGCCGGGGCGTCCAAGGTCTTCGCGCTGCTGGTCTCGTTCTCAGCCTTCGGCTTCATCCTGTCCTACTACATGCCGATCCTCGCCCTCGGCTACAAGCAGTGGCGCGGCCAGTCGCCTACCGGTGACGGCTGGGGGGCGCGCTGGATCCGCCCGGTCACGGCCATTGCCGTGGTCTGGCTTTCGGCCGAGATCGTCAACCTGCTCTGGCCCAGGACGATCAACGCCGAGTGGTATCTCAACTGGGGCAGCATCATCATGACCGGCGCGCTCGGCGTGCTGGGCGGACTGCTCGTCCTACGGTCCTTCCGGCCGGGTTCGCCCGCCGCTCGGGCTAGTCGAGCCCAGCACTCGGTGCCCGTGGCACCCGCGATGACCGACGGCGACGACACCTGATGCCAGGCGGCGAGCCGGTCCCCGTCGCCGTCATCACCGGCGCGGCCAGCGGGATCGGCGCGGCCTGCGCGCGGCTGCTCGGCGAGCGCGGATGGCGCACCGCCGGCATCGACCTCCACGAGTCCGGCACCGACCTGCCCGCACGGGTGGACGTCACCGACCGGCTGGGGGTGGCCGCGGCGGTCGACGCGGCGGCCGCACGGCTCGGCCGGATCGACCTCGTGGTGACCGCGGCCGGCTACTACGAGGAAGGGATCGACGTCGCCGAGATCACGACCGCCCAGTGGGACCGGATGCTCGCGGTGATCCTGGGCGGCAC
>DASYXX010000202.1:0-2318 GCA_035934395.1 Streptosporangiaceae bacterium | reverse complement strand
CCGGCCCGGCCCCGGCAGACCCAAAGGCACCGCCACCGGCCCAGCACCCCGCCACCCAGTACCCACCAAAACCGGCAGCAAAAGACAAAACAGACACACCAGCCGACAGGCAAAAGGTTAAAACCCAAGCTATGGGGGTGGGTGGCCCATCGACCACATGGCAGCCCGGGACGGCAGGGGGCGAAAGGCGCATAACGGGCGGATGTCGGCTGCTCTATCGCGGACGGCCCCGGCACACGTGTCACGTTGGCCCTGTCTGCCCCGCCACCAGCACGAGGTCGGGCAGGAGCCGCCCGGCTGGCGACGGTTGACCCCGACGGGCGGGGTTCTGCCTCCCCGGAAACCGCCCGCAATTGCCGAACAAACCGCGTAGCGTGCCCGGAGGTACTTTCGTCGCCGGAAACCGGGCTGCCGGGGCGCAGGCCGGCTGATCAGGCCGCCGCCGATCAGGCCACCGCGTTGGGGCTGGCGGCCACGATCGTGGCCTCGCGGACCCAGCCGCCGATCCGGTCCAGCAGCGCCGGGGTTGCCTCCGCCCCGGACTCGGCGTGGCCGAATCCGGGCACGATCCACAGCTCCTTGGGATCGTGCGCCGCCTCGTAGAGCTGCTGCGCGTGGTCGACGGGAAAGTAACCGTCCTGGTCGCCGTGCACGATCAGCAGCGGGGTCGGCGCGATCTTCGCCGCGGCGTCCGCGGGCGGCACCGGTACCGGGTCCCAGCGGCCGTTGGTGATCCTGGTGTTCAGTAGCGTCCTGGTCACCAGGCGGCCCAGCCGGTGCTCGACCGCCCAGTGCACCTTGCGCATCGGCCTGGTGCCCCGGTAGTACCAGCGGCCGGGGCCGCTGACCGAGACCACCGCGTCGGCCCCGCCGATCAGGCCCGCGTGCCGGAGCACGATCGACCCGCCCATCGAGAAGCCCACCGTCGCGACGCGCTGGTAGCCGAGCTCCCGCGCGTAGCGGAGCACGACGTCGACGTCCTTGATCTCCCGGTCGCCGAGCGTGGACAGCCCCCCGGAGCGGCCGTGGCCGCGGAAGTCGAACGTGATGACCGCGCAGGACCGGTTCAGCCGCCGGGCCGCGTTCCAGACCGCCCCGTGCTGCCAGCAGAGCGTGAAGCCGTGCGCGAGCACGATCGCCACGTCGTCGCCGCCGACCAGGTGGACGGCGTCGATCGCGACGCCGTCGTCGGTCGCCAGCGTCACGGCCTTCGGAATCGGTCTGGTCATACCCCCATTCTGCGTGACGGCGGGCCCAGCTATGCTCACCCTTCCCACTAGGTTCGGGGTACGGCAGGCTAGTGCCGTTCGCCGCGGATCACCGACGCCCCACGGAGGCCAGCATGCCCGTGCTCGATGCCCTCATCTCAGCGATCCGGGACGCCCGCGTCGAGGTCGTGGACCTGACCTCGCGGCTCGACTCGGCCACCCCGGTGATCAGGCTCCCGGAGCCGTTCGGTAACACCCAGTCGTTTGCCCTGCACGAGATCAGCCGGTACGACGAGCGCGGGCCCGCGTGGTACTGGAACGACATCAGCACCGGCGAGCACACCGGAACGCACTTCGACGCGCCCGTGCACTGGGCCACGGGCCGCGACGGCGAGGACGTCGCGCAGGTGCCGGTGACCAGGCTGATCGCGCCCGCTGTGGTGCTCGACTTCAGCGAGCAGGCGGCCGCCGACCCGGACTTCCTGCTCGAGATCGAGCACATCACAAAGTGGGAGAGCCAGCACGGGCCGCTGCCGGCCGGCGGCTGGCTGCTGTACCGCACCGGCTGGGACGCCAGGTCGCACAGCCAGGAGGAGTTCCTCAACGCGAACGAGACCGGGCCGCACACGCCCGGGATCTCGGTGGAGTGCGCGCGGTGGCTGGCGAACGAGTCGCCGGTGATCGGGCTCGGGGTCGAGACCGTCGGCACGGACGCAGGCGCGGCGCACTCGTTCGACCCCCCGTTCCCGTGCCATGCCTCGCTGCTCGGCGCCGGCAAGTATGGCCTGACCCAGCTGCAGAACCTGGCCCGGCTGCCCGTCACCGGCGCGGTCGTGATCGCCGCGCCGCTGCCCATCGTGGGCGGCTCCGGATCACCGTGCCGCGCCCTGGCTCTGGTCGAGCGAAGCTGAGTATGCGGGTCGCGGAGGCGGTCGGGCAGGAGCTGGCCAAGCTCGGCGCCCAGGTGGTGTTCGGCGTGGTCGGGAGCGGCAACTTCCACGTCACCAACGCGCTGGTCGCGGGCGGAGCCCGGTTCGTGGCGGCCCGGCACGAGGGCGGGGCCACGGTCATGGCCGACGCCTGGGCCCGCACCACCGGCCGGCCGGGGGT
>DASYXX010000163.1:0-1609 GCA_035934395.1 Streptosporangiaceae bacterium | reverse complement strand
GACGCTCACCCCATCGGCGGTTCAACGCTGGAGCGCTGCTTCGGCTCGTCGCCGGCGCAGCAGCTCGAACCCGAGCGAGCCCGGCGGTGCCGCCGCTTCGGAGCGCGCGGCATGGTCGGCGATCGCGTCCGCCAGGTAGCGCTCCCCCGCCCGGTGGGGGTAGGCGGTGCGGACCCGCTGGATAAGGCCGGCGGTGAGGCCGGTATCGCGGCCGGCGTCGATGAAGACGCCGCGGTGGGTCAGGTAGGTCAGCAGTCCTCGCCGGTGGGCGATGCCGGCCGAGGAGTGCAGCGCGATGGCCTCCCAGACACGGTCAACGCCGGGTGCGGCGACACCGTGCTCGGTCAGCAGTGTCGCCGCCAGGTCGGCGCCTTCGACCTCGAACCGAGCCTGGCCCGCGGCCAGGCTGCCCAGCCCGAGGTCGTGCATGACGCAGGCGGCGAAGAGCAGGTCCTCGTCGCAGGCGGCATCGTTCAGGCTGCCTTCGTGCTCGGCGAGCAGGCGGGCGTAGAGGAAGGTACGGATGCTGTGGCCGGCGATCGGCGCGCTCACAGTGGCCTGCACGACGGACAGGCTCGCCGCGGCCAGCGGCCCCGAAGGCAGGGCGGGTACGTCGTTCACACGTTGACCGTACGAATCTGGCCGGTTCCCCAACAGTGGCCCGCAGGCCATTGACCGCTATAATCGGGCCATGACGGTACCGGCGCATCACGTCGCGGTTCTCGTCCTGCCCGGCGTGTTCCCGCTCGAACTTGGGATCGCGGCGCAGATCTTCGGCTCCGAACCCCAATACCGGCTGACCGTCTGCACGCCGGTGCCCACCAGAGCGGTGCCGACCTCCGGCTTCACCATCACCGCCACGGCCGGGCTCGACGCGCTGAGCGGTGCGGATACCGTGATCGTGCCGGGGTACCAGGACGTTGACGCTCCCGTGCCGGCCGGCGCACTGACCGCGCTGCAGGCGGCTCACCACGGCGGTGCCCGGCTCGTCTCCATCTGCTCAGGAGCGTTCGCCCTCGCCGCAGCCGGCTTGCTCGACGGGCGCCGGGCGACCACGCACTGGCAGCTGACCGACCAGCTGCAGCGCCGATACCCGCAGATCGACGTGCGGCCCAACCAGCTCTACGTCGACGACGGCGATATCCTCACCTCGGCCGGCGTGACCGCCGGAGTCGATGTGTGCCTGCACCTGATCCGAACCGACCACGGTGCCGCCGCTGCCAACGCACGCGCCCGGGCCCTCGTCGCCCCGCCGCAGCGAGCCGGCGGCCAGGCGCAATACATCGAACGGCTCGTCCCGAAATCGCGCGGCGGCGAACTCGCCCCGCTACGGGACTGGATGCTCGAAAACCTCGCCCGGCCGCTCAGCATCGACGCGCTCGCCGAACGCGCCCACATGTCCCGCCGGACCCTTGTCCGCCGGTTCCGCGAGGAGACCGGAACCTCGCCGATGGCCTGGCTCACCGGCGCGCGCCTCGACCGTGCCCGTGAACTGCTGGAGACGACCAGCCAGCCCGTAGAACACATCGGCCGCTTCACCGGGCTCGGCGCCCCCGCCGGAGTCCGAGCCGCCTTCCACCGGCATCTCGGCACCTCGCCCCAGGAGTAC
>DASYXX010000161.1:0-3566 GCA_035934395.1 Streptosporangiaceae bacterium | reverse complement strand
CATCGCGTGCGCGATCGGGCTGCGCACGAACGTGGCCCGCGCCGCGGTCACCAGCTCGGGCACGCGCAGGTCGTCGACGTATGTGCCGCCGGCCGTCAGCAGCCGAGGATCCTCGGTCCGCACCACCCGGGTACCCAGAATGCTCAAGGGGTCCTCCTGCCTTCTGAGGTCTGGCCGACGTGAGCACAGTATTCTGCCCGGCGGCACGTCGTCACAAGTACAGCCGCTGGTCGATCGCGATGCCGTTCTCCTGGCAGTAGGTCTCGTAGTGGTTGATGAACCAGAACACGTCGACGGTCTCCATCACCCGGTCCTGGTCGTCCAGGAACTCCAGCGGGCCGTTCAGCCAGAAGAACGTCTTCATGCCGTTCTCGGAGTACAGCGTGTGCGTGCGGCCCGGGCTCTCCCGCACGAAGTCGCCGGCCTTCGCCACCCACGAGTACTCGCGGTAGGCCCAGGTGCCCTCGATCACGTAGCCCGACACCGGCCCGCGGTGACGGTGCCGTCCGAGCTCGCCGCCGGCCTGGACCCAGAGCACGTTCGCGGCACTGCTGCTACGGATATCGAACGTAAGGTGCTTGATGTAGACGTTGGGGACGAACGGGACCCAGGGCGATCCTTCGCCGTCGATGTAGCCCTCCTGTAGGGCGTACTTGTCCCGCATCTTGTCGATGCGCGACTCGATCTCGACGTAGCTCCTGACGACATCATCGCTGGTAGTCATGGTGCATTCCTCTCTGTCACGCGCCTCTGATGACGACCTTCATAACGTCGGCCGGGTTGCTCATCGCGAACCGGATCGCCGCGGGCGCCTCGTCCAGGCCGAACTGATGGCTGATCAGTCGGGCCAGCGGGGCGCTGTTGCGCTCCACGACGGCCACCGCCTGGGCGAACTCCTCGGCGCCGCAGCAGCTCACCCCGAGCAGGTCGAGTTCCTTCTCGGTCAGGACGCCGACCCTGATCGGCACCTCCTCGTTCGACATCCCGACCTGCACCGCCCGCCCGGCCGAGGCGACCATCCTGACCATCGCCGCGGTAGCCGCCGCCACGCCCGTGGCATCGAAGACCACGGGCGGGCCAGCGGGGCCCGCCCACCGGCGCGCGAACTCCACCACCTCGTCCGCGCCGTGCCAGGCATGCGCGTCCGCGCCCAGGTCGCGGCTCAGCGTGAGGCGGCTCTCCAGGAGGTCGATGACCAGGACCTCCGCGCCGCGCTCGCCCGCTACCAGGCTGATGCACTGCCCGATGGGCCCGGCACCGAGCACGACGGCCGGCTCGCCGGGCTGGACCTTGGCCCGGTTCACGGCGCGCACGGCGATCGAGACCGTCTCGGCCAGCGCCGCGATCGCGGGATCGCCGGCCGTGATAGGGAACACCTGGTCCTGGCCGATCACCAGGCGCTCCTGGAGGCCGCCGTCGAGGTGGATCCCGGTCAGCGCGAAGTTGTCGCAGGTGTTCGGCCGCCCGACGCCGCATGGATAGCACCGCCCGCACGGATGCAGCGGCCACACCGCGACCCGCTGCCCGACCGTGAGCCCCAGGCGGCACCCGGGGCCGAGCGCGGTGATCGCGCCCGCCAGTTCGTGGCCCTGCACGCGGGGGAACTGCCCGCCGCCGGCCGCCTCCGACAGCTCCCCGGCGAAGAAGTGATAGTCCGAGCCGCAGATCCCGACCGCCTCGGGGCGGATCACGACCCGGGCCGGGCCCGGCGGGGCTGGCTCCGGGCGCTCGAGCAGCACCATGGAGCCGACGCCCTCGGTGACCGCGGCGCGCATCAGCCCGCGCCCTGCGCCGGCCGGCTGCCCGTGCCGATGTTGCTAGCGCTGTTGCTGCCGCGCAGCAGGTACGCGGAGCGGAGCAGCTCGGGCTTGGCGCGCAGCTCCCGCGCCAGCCCGGAGAACCGCAACTGGCCGCTCTCCATGATGTGCGTCCGGTTGGCCAGGCCCAGCGCCACGGTCGCGAACTGCTCGATCAGCAGCACCCCGATGCCGGATTCCGCCACCGCGCGGATCGCCGGGATCAGGCGGTTGACCACCACCGGCGCCAGCCCCAGCGAGAGCTCGTCGATCAGCATGTAACGCGGCTGGGAGACCAGCGCCTGCGCGAGCACGACCATCTGCTGCTCGCCGCCCGAGAGCATCCGGGCCGGGGCCGACAGCCGCCGGGAGATCTCGGGGAACAGCTCCAGCGCCCGGTCGCGCCCGGCCCGGGCCTGGTCGGCGGACAGCGAGTAGGTGGCCACCCGGATGTTGTCCTCGACGGTTAGGTCGGGGAGCAGCCGCCGGCCCTCCGGGACGACCGCGATCCCCGCCCGGCGGATTCGCTCGGGACGCCGGTTGGCCCAGTCAAGGCCGTCCAGCAGCACGGACCCGGCCTGGAGCCTGAGCACGCCGCCTACGGCGAGCACCAGGCTCGATTTGCCGGCCCCGTTGGGCCCGAGCAGCGCGGTTATCTCCCCGGCCGGGATCTCGATCGAGACGTCCCTGACCACGGCCCGCCTGCCGCGCTCGACGGTCAGCCCGCGCAGCGCGAGCATGCGCCCCTCCGGCTCGCTCACGGGATCTCGACCTCGGCGGTTCCGAGGTAGGCGCTGATCACGCGCTCGTCGCGGAGCACCTCGGCGGTCGGGCCGGACGCGATCAGCTTCCCGAAGTCGAGCACCGCGGTCGTCGCGCAGCAGGCCGACACCAGGCTCATGTCGTGGTCGACGAGGATCGTCATGCCGCCGGTCTGCTCGGGGATCCCGCGGATCACCGCCCCCAGGTGCTCGGTCTCCTCGTCGGGCAGGCCCGCGGCGGGCTCGTCGAGCAGCACCAGCTTCGGCCGCCCGACCACGGCGCGGGCGACCTCGACCAGCCGCCGCTGGCCTGCCGCGAGCGTCTTCACCTTGGTCGCCGGGTCGACGTCGAGCCCGACGAACCAGACCGCGCTGAGCACGTCCCGGCGCCGGGAGGCGCCGCTCAGCCTGGAGTGCTCGTGAACCATCGCGACGTTATCGAACACCGATAGCTCTTCAATCGCCTGCTCGGTCTGGAACGTCCGCCGCACTCCCCACCGCGCCCGGCGGTAGTGCACGATCGACAGCAGGTCCTCCCCGAACGCGCGCACGGCCCCGCCGGCCGGCCGGACGAAGCCCGACAGGACGTTGAAGAACGTCGTCTTCCCGGCGCCGTTGGGCCCGATCAGCCCGCAGGTGCCGGGCTCGAACGTCACGCTCATGCCGTCCAGCGACGTAACGCCGCCGTAGCGCACGGTCAGGTTGGTCACGTCGACGGTGCCGGTCACTTCGCAGCACCACCGGCGAGCGCGAGGCGGCGTGCCAGGGCGAGCAGCAGGCGCCCGAGGCGCGCGAGGTCCTTGGGTGCCTGGTCCGCCAGGCCGGCCGGGGCGGTCGTCAGGACCTGCAGCACGCCGATGCCGAACAGGATCGTCAGCCAGTCGGCGGAGACGCCCCAGTTGTTGAGCAGGGCCGGCAGCAGCTGCAGCAGCAGCGCGGCGATGATCGCGCCCCACAGGCTGTAGGCGCCGCCCATCAGCACCACGGCCAGGAGCGTGATCGAGTCCTG
>DASYXX010000138.1:0-4479 GCA_035934395.1 Streptosporangiaceae bacterium | reverse complement strand
CCGGCGTCTACCTGTGCTCGTCATCCACCCCGCCCGGCGGCGGTGTCCACGGCATGTGCGGCGCCTGGGCCGCGCGGACCGCGCTCGCCGACCTGAGGCGCCTGCGCTGACCATCGCGTGCGCCCGCGTGCCTGACCCTCGGGTGCGCCCGCGTGCGCCGTCTCCGTCCAGCCGTGCCAGTGTGGTCGATGGGCCGTTGACCACGCTCTATGGTGGTGGATGGCCCATCGACGACACTCGCTTCCGGGCGCTGCGGCGGCGGTGCGGCCCATCGGCCGTACCGCGGCACAGTTCCGGCGCGGTCAGGTTCGGCGGGGGGACATGCGGAGGAGGCGGAGCGCTCGCTCCTGCTCGAAGTCGAGGGCTCGGGCGGCCGGTGCCTGGATGCGGCCGATCCGTCGGCCGAGCTCGGCGACGTCGGCCCTGACGGCCTGCTCGGCGAGGATGCGCAGGCCGAACGCCAGGGCCGCCGGGGTGATGTCGTATCGACGCTCGATCTCCAGCGCGAGCGCGACCGCGTCCAGGTCGTGCTGGCCGAACCGGCGATGCAGGGCGGCCGGCGCCCGCGGGGGCTGGCCGGGACGCGAGGCGACGGAAGACGCCTGGCCGAGAGGCGGCGGGCTGGCCCGCCTGCGCGGCGGCCGCCGGGACGGCCGGTGCTCGCGGACCGCAGGAAGCAGGCCGAGAGAGTCCCGGTACCGCAGCATCCGGGGCGAGGTCCCGAGGCGCTGCGCGGCTTCCGTGATACGCATGGCATGTTATCTTACAATCTCTTGTCAGAAACTGCGTATCTGGCGTGCAATTCCCGGGAGACCTCCGTAACGTTCGGTGTGTCATCCGTGAAGATCCAGCCTGGAGGAGCGCTCAATGCCCACGGAAGTCGTCCCGTTCAAGGTCGCTGACCTGTCGCTGGCCGAGTTCGGCCGCAAGGAGATCCGGCTCGCCGAGCACGAGATGCCTGGCCTCATGTCGGTGCGTGCGGAGTACGCACGCTCGCAGCCGCTCCAGGGCGCGCGGATCACCGGGTCGCTGCACATGACCATCCAGACGGCGGTGCTGATCGAGACGCTGGTGGCGCTGGGTGCCCAGGTCCGGTGGGCGAGCTGCAACATCTTCTCGACCCAGGATCACGCGGCGGCCGCGGTCGCCGTGGGCCCGGACGGCACGCCGGAGGACCCCAAGGGGATACCGGTGTTCGCGTGGAAGGGCGAGACGCTTCCGGAGTACTGGTGGTGCACCGAGCAGGCGCTCACCTGGCCAGGCCAGCCCGGCCCGAACATGCTGCTGGACGACGGCGGGGACGCCACGCTGCTGGTGCACAAGGGCGCAGAGTTCGAGGCCGCCGGCGCGGTGCCCGAGCCCGCCGACGACGATCCCGAGGAGTGGCGGGTCGTGCTGAGCGCGCTGCGCGCGTCGCTCGCCGCCAGCCCCGGCAAGTGGACCGCCGCCGCCGCCGAGATCAAGGGGGTCACCGAGGAGACCACGACCGGGGTGCACCGGCTGTACGAGATGGCCTCGGCGGGCACGCTCAAGTTCCCGGCGATCAACGTGAACGACTCGGTGACCAAGTCGAAGTTCGACAACAAGTACGGCTGCCGGCACTCGCTGGTCGACGGCATCAACCGGGCCACGGACGTCCTGATCGGCGGCAAGGTGGCGGTGGTGTGCGGTTACGGCGACGTGGGCAAGGGCTGCACCGAGTCGCTGCGCGGCCAGGGCGCGCGCGTGATCGTTACGGAGATCGACCCGATCTGCGCGCTGCAGGCGGCGATGGACGGCTTCCAGGTCGCGCGCCTGGAGGACGTCGTGTCCAGCGCCGACATCTTCATCTCCGCCACCGGCAACTACCACATCATCACCGCCGAGCACATGACCCAGATGAAGCACCAGGCGATCGTCGGTAACATCGGCCACTTCGACAACGAGATCGACATGGCGGGCCTGGCCCGGCTGCCGGGCATCCGCAAGAACAACATCAAGCCGCAGGTGGACGAGTGGGTCTTCCCCGACGGGCACTCGGTGATCATCTTGTCCGAGGGTCGGCTGCTGAACCTGGGCAATGCCACCGGGCACCCGAGCTTCGTGATGTCCAACAGCTTCACCAACCAGGTCATCGCGCAGGTCGAGCTGTTCACCCGGGCCGGCGATTACCCGCTGGGCGTGCACGTGCTGCCCAAGCACCTGGACGAGAGGGTGGCCCGGCTGCACCTGGACGCGCTCGGCGCCCGGCTAACCACGCTCACCAAGGAGCAGGCCAATTACATCGGCGTGCCCATCGAGGGCCCCTACAAGCCCGACCACTACCGTTACTGATGCGCGAGCGCGCCGGGGCGCGGCGGCGCCTGGACTGAGGAGCAGGGCGAGCCGGAGGGGCGCGGTGCCGCGTGGACTGAGGAGCGAGGAACGAGCGACGAGGGAAGGCGGCGCCCCCAAGAGCGCCCCGCAGGCGAGCGGGAACACAAAACGAGCGACGAGGGAAGGCGTCGCCTTGAGGCGCCCCGGAAGCGCGCAAGGAAAATGAGCCCTATGAGTGAGCCGCAGGGGCGCGGCGCCGGGCGGGCGGCCGGCACCGCGCCACCACGTGACCGCAGTGAAGCGGGAATGGCGAGGCGGGCGGGGCGTCATGGGCGGGCGATGGCCGGCGCGGGGGACCGCGGGGCCGAGGGGGCCAGCGGTGCCGGAACGCCTGAGCCGCCCTCGGACTTCGTCCTGTCGGACGTGGCCGATCCTGGCCTCGCCGCGGCGGGCCTCACCCGGGTCGGCTGGGCCGAGCGCGCGATGCCCGTGCTCGGCATGATCAGGGACAGGTTCGAGCGGCAGCAGCCGTTTGCCGGGCTCGTGGTCGCCGCTTGCCTGCACGTCACGGCGGAGACCGCGGTCCTCGTGAACCTGGTGACGGCGGGCGGCGGGCGGCTGCACCTGGCCGCGTCCAACCCGCTGTCCACCCAGGACGACATCGCCGCGGCGCTGGCCGCCTGCCCCGGGGTGACTGTCCACGCCCGGGCCGGGGTCGACCGCGACACCTACTACGAGCACATCCACCGGGTGCTGGACGCCGCGCCCGGCCTGGTCATCGACGACGGGTGCGATCTGGTGAACACGCTGCACACCGAGCGGCCCGAGTTGCTGGCTGGCGTGCGCGGCGGCTGTGAGTCGACGACGACCGGGGTAGCGCGGCTGCGCCGGATGGCGGCCGAGGGCACGCTCGCGTTCCCCATGGTGGCGGCCGACGACTCGCGGACCAGGCGCATGTTCGACAACTTCTGCGGCACCGGGCAGTCGGTTATAGACGGGGTCCTCCGGGCCACCAACACGCTGCTGGCCGGCAAGGTCGTGGTGGTGGCCGGCTACGGGCCATGCGGCGCCGGGATCGCCGACCGGGTCAAGGGCCTCGGCGCACAGGTCATCGTCACCGAGGTCGATCCCGTCCGGGCGCTGGAGGCGCTCATGCGAGGGTTCCGGGTCATGCCGATGACCGCGGCGGCGGCGCTCGGGCAGGTCTTCATCACCGCGACGGGCTCTCGCGACGTGATCGGCCCCGAGCATATGGCCGTGATGCGCGACGGGGCGATCCTGGCCAACGCGGGCCACTTCGATGTCGAGGTGGACGTGCGGGGGCTCGCCGAGCTCTCCGTCGCGATCCACCCGGCCGTCCGCCCGCACGCCGACGAGTACCTGCTGGCCGACGGCAGGCGGCTGATCCTGCTGGCCGAGGGACGGGTGGTCAACCTGGTCGCGGCCGAGGGCAACCCGGCCGCGGTGATGGACGTGTCGTTCGGCGTACAGGCGCTCGCCCTCGCCTGGCTGGCCACGACGCCGGGTGACGATCAGGCGGCGGGCACGGGCGGGCTGCCGCCCGGAGTGCACGAGGTGCCCGCCGAGATCGACGCCCAGGTGGCCTCGCTCGCGCTCGCCTCGCAGGGCGCCGAGATCGACGCGCTGACTCCCGTTCAGCGGGACTACCTGGAGTCCTGGCGGCAGGGATCCTAATCGCCCCGGCCGTATCCTGGTCAACAAGATCATCAGGCTCCAGCCGCCGATCAGGATGGCCCAGTAGCTGAGCAGCCGGTAGGTCAGGGCCGCGAGCTGGCGCCAGTGCGGCGCGACCTGGCGCCAGCGCGGCCGGCCCCGGGCGACCAGCCCTTCCTGCGCCGTGCGGGTCGGCCGTGACCGGCCGCCTTGTACGGTGAATCTGCCCAGCAGGGGGCGGGAGGGGTCTATCGGCAGGCCGCGACTAGGCGGGAGGCGCGAATTCGCCTGGAGGGGACGGTTGCCGGCTGGCGTCGGGCGGCTGCGCTGGGATCACCGGCTGCGGTGCCTGGCTGGCTGGCCAGGCCGCGGCCTGCTGCGCCGCCAGCCGGGCGGTCTCCCGCTCGCGGCGAACGGCGAGCACGGCCGCCAGGAACGCGGCCGGAGGCGTGCCGGGCGGCGGAGGCGGCGTGACCTGCGCGGCCACCGCCGCGGCGATCCGGTAGCCGA
>DASYXX010000086.1:0-2630 GCA_035934395.1 Streptosporangiaceae bacterium | reverse complement strand
CTTCGCGCCACCTAAGTCCGACGCTGGCAAGCGGGTGGTCGTCATACCGGCAGCGATCATGCCGGTCGTCCGGGAGCACGTCACGCATGTGGGCGGCGCCGACGATGACCGGCTGATCTTTACCAGCCCGGAGGGCATGCCTTTGCGGCACGCCAACTTCCGGCAGCGGGTCTGGCTCCCGGCGCTCCGGGCTGCTGAGCTGCCGTTGATCCACTTTCACGATCTCCGCCATACCGGGAACATGCTGGCGGCAGGCGCGGGTGCCGGGTTGCGCGAGCTGATGGAGCGCATGGGTCACTCCACGACCCGGGCCGCACTGACGTACCTGCACGCCAGCGACGAACGCCAGCGGGCGATCGCGGAGGCCATGAGCAAGATCAGCGCGAGCGAACTGAAACGCCGCCGGTCGGCTCGATCGGGCACGCAACGGGCACGAAACCGGCCGAACGCATCGTGAAGATCATCAGCGTCTGCGACTACCCGATGCCTGACCTGCGCCGGAGACATTGCGCCCCGAGCGCGACTCGAACGCGCGACCTACTGCTTAGGAGGCAGTTGCTCTGTCCACTGAGCTATCGGGGCCATAGGGCAGGCCGGCTGGCTGCCAGGCCGCACCAAGCCTAACCGCTGCGGCGCAGCCTCGCGCCGGTCAGCGTTCGGAGTAATGGTCTTGACCGCCGTGAGAACGGGCCTGGACCGCGCCGCCGCCCGGGTCCGCGGCATCCACGGCCAATAGGGTGGGGGGCAGGCCGGGCAGCGTGGCTGCATGCCGAGGGAGCGTTGCGGTGCAGGTTCAGGATGTCATGACGCAGGCCACGATCACGGAGTCCGCCGACGACAGCCTCCGGTCGGCGGCGGAGCGCATGTGGCGGCAACAGACTGGCTCGCTCCTGATCATGTCTGGCGGGCGGCTCACCGGCATCATCACCGAGCGAGACCTGCTGCGGGCGGTGGCGTTAGGCGCGGACCCGGACCGCAGCACGGTGGACGAGGCGATGACCACGGAGGTGTTCACCGTGCCGCCCGATATGCCGCTGCAGGAGGCGGCCAGGCAGATGGCCGCGCGGTGGATCAGGCACCTGCCGGTCGTGGCGGACGACGAGGTCCTTGGCGTGGTCAGCATGCGCGACATCACTGGCATCTTCGCGGCGCTCGCCCCGGGCCGGGTCGCCGTGGAGCACGAGTTCGACCAGCTGGTACGGGAACGCCGCCTGGCCCGCATCGAGCACGGCGACCTCGACTAACGCGGCGCGGACGCGAACATCACCCCGTGCCCCCAGGGGAACTAACCGCATCGATGGAACATAGGTGCGGTTAGAGCAGCATCGATGTTCCACCGATGCGGCTGGCTTGGGCCGCTCAGCGCGCACCCGGGAAGCCCGGCCCGCGCCAGGAGGGCCCGGCCCGCGCCAGGGAGTACCGCCGCACCCGGGAGCTCGGGCCGCGCCCGGAAACGGCGGGCATGGGCGAGCCCAGGGTCAGGGGAGGTTGAACGGGAGGGTGAGGCCGTCGAGGGCATGCGGGCAGGGGCAGTCCCGCTCCTGCGGGAGACTCCCGATGACCTTCATGAGCACCTCCCGCAACCGCTCGATGTTCGCGGCGAAGACCCGGAATACCTCGGCCTGAGTGACTCCCTCGCCCTCCTCGACTCCGGCATCCGTGTCGGTGACCAGGGCAATCGTCGTGTAGCAGAGCGCCAGCTCGCGGGCCAGAACGGCCTCGGGCAGGGCGGTCATCCCGACCAGCGTCCAGCCCTGCGCGGCGTACCAGCGCGACTCGGCCCGGGTGGAGAACCGCGGGCCTTCGATGACCACGAGCGTCCCTGACGTTACCGGCACCCAGCCTGAGTCCATCGCCGCGGCTATGGCGCGTTCCCGGCCGACGGGGCAGTACGGGTCGGCGAACTGCACGTGCACCGCCCCGCCCTCGTCGTAGAACGTCTGCGCCCGGCTCGTGGTCCGGTCGGCAAGCTGGTCCGGCACCGCCAGCGTGCCCGGCCCGTACGACGAGGTCAGCGAGCCCACGGCACTCGGCGCGATCACCTGGCGGACGCCGATCGAGCGCAGGGCCCAGAGGTTCGCGCGGTAGGGGATCCGATGCGGCGGGAACCTGTGGTCGCGGCCGTGGCGGGGCAGGAACGCGACCCGGCGCCCGGCCACCTCCCCGATAACGATCGGATCGCTGGGCATCCCGAACGGGGTCTCGACCACGACCTCGTCTACGGCCTCGAGGAACTCATACAGGCCAGAGCCGCCGATGACCGCTATACCGGCCAACACGGTGCCGGCCAGCGCCCTATCGGCCGGCCCACCGCCAGCCGGCCCACCGCCAGCCGGCCCACCGCCAGCCGGCCCACCGCCAGCCGGCCCACTACCGGTCGGCGCACTACCGGCCGGCCCAGTGTCGGCCGGCCCGGGCTGGCCCTGCGCAGGGTCGGCCACGGCGGGTCAGGCGACCTTCGAGCCCGACGAGGACGAGGAACTACTCGATGAGGAATCCGACGATGCCGACCCGGACGATCCGCCGCTAACCGTCGTCGTCTTCTTATCGCCGCCCTTGTCCCCCTTGCCCTCCGAAGACGACCCGGAGTCCGAGCCGGAACTCGACGCGCCGTCGCTGGCCTTCCCGTT
>DASYXX010000067.1:0-8367 GCA_035934395.1 Streptosporangiaceae bacterium | reverse complement strand
GCCGGGGCGTCGAGGTCGCCGTCCGGCGGCGGGACCTGCTCCACGACGGCGTTCAGCAGGTCGGCGACTCCCTCGCCGGTCTTGGCCGAGACCTTGAGCACGTCCGCCGGGTCGCAGCCGATGATGCCGGCGATCTCCGCCGCGTACTTCTCCGGCTGCGCGGCCGGCAAGTCGATCTTGTTCAGCACCGGGATCAGGTGCAGGTCCGCGTCGAGCGCGAGGTACAGGTTGGCCAGGGTCTGCGCCTCGATGCCCTGGGCGGCGTCCACCAGCAGGATCGCGCCCTCGCACGCGGCCAGCGACCGGGACACCTCGTAGGAGAAGTCGACGTGGCCCGGGGTGTCGATGAGGTTCAGCACGTACCGGCGCCCGTCCTGGCCCCGCCAGGGCAGGCGGACGGCCTGGCTCTTGATCGTGATGCCGCGCTCGCGCTCGATGTCCATCCGGTCCAGGTACTGGGCGCGCATCTGCCGCTCGCCGACGACGCCGGTGAGCTGCAGCATCCGGTCGGCGAGCGTCGACTTGCCGTGATCGATGTGGGCGATGATGCAGAAGTTGCGGATCACCGCCTGATCAGTGCGTCCTGGCTCGGGCATGGCGGGCTCGGCCGTCCGCTGCGCTCCGGCCGGTGGCCTGGTCGCTGGCGGCTCGGTCGCTGGTGGCTCGGTGGTCGATGGCACAGGCATCCGATCTGCTGGCTTGTCGCCGTCTATGGTCGCACGCCGCGCCGCGTGCTCTGCGTCCTGCTCGCTTCCGGGCGCTGTCACCAGCCACGCCAGCAGCACGCGATCATGGGGCGACCGGGGCTCGGTTTGAGCAGCAGGCCCGCTCTCGGCTATCCTTCTGAGTCGGCTGCCCGCATGCCCGCATCTGTCCTGCCGGGCGCGACGCCGCGGTCTGGATCGCGGTGGGCATACCCGGACCAACCCGACCAGATCTCCAGCGAGGCACACGCGTGGCGAATATCAAGTCACAGATCAAGCGCAACAAGCAGAACGAGAAGGCGCGCCAGCGCAACAAGGCCGTCAAGTCGGCGCTGAAGACGTCGGTGCGGCACTTCCGCGAGGCCGCGGACTCCGGCGATGCCGACAAGGCCGCCGAGACCATGCGGGCCGCCTACGTGAAGCTGGACAAGGCCGTCAGCAAGGGCGTCATCCACAAGAACCAGGCCGCCAACCGCAAGTCCGCGATCGCCAAGCGCGCCGCGCAGCTGGAACAGGGCTGACGGCACTGCCCTTCTGCCTGTCCGCAATCAGGGGCCCGAGCGGCACGCCACGATCTCGGTGATCGCGAGTTCCAGCGCGTAGCCCGGGCTGGCCCCCTCGCCCTTCACCTGGGCATCGGTGTCCGCCACCACGGAGTGTGCCCGCGCCACGCCTTCCGCCGTCCAGCCCCGGAGCTGCTGCCGGACCCGGTCGATCTTCCACGACGGCATCCCGAGCTCGGTCGCCAGCGCGTCCGCGCTGCGGCCGCGCCCGGCCGCGCCTACGCGGCCCAGTGCCCGGACCCCCTGCGCCAGCGCGCTCGTGATCAGCACCGGCGAGACGCCGGTGGCCAGCGCCCAGCGCAGCTGCTCCAGGGCGTCGCCCAGCTTCCCTTCGATCGCCCGATCGGCCACCGTGAACCCGGTGGCCTCCGCCCGGCCGCGGTAGTACCGCCCCACCACGGCCTGGGTGATCGGGCCGTCGGTGTCGGCGGCGAGCTGGCTGCACGCCGCGGCGAGCTCGCGCAGATCGGTCCCGACGGCGTCGAGCAGCGCGCGCAGCCCGCCCTCGTCGGCCTTCCTACCGGCGCGGCGGAACTCGCCGCGCAGGAAATCCAGCCGCTCGCCGAAGCGCCTGACGGGCGGGCAGTCGATCCGCCTGGCCCCGTCGCCGGCCAGGCTGGCCAGCAGCGACTTGTTCCTGGCCCCGCCCGAGTGGGTCAGCACCAGCACCACGTCCGGCGCCGGAGCGGCCGCGTAGCGGGCCAGCTCGGCCGCCACCTCCTTGCCGGCGTCCTGCACCGACCTGACGACGACCACCCCGACGCCGCCGAACAGCGACGGGGCGGTGAGGCTGGACAGGTCGCCTGGCTTGAGGTCGGCGGCGCGCACGTCGTGCACGTCCGGCGCGGCTCGCCCCGCCTCGCCCGCTGATCCTCCCCCGCCCTCGGTTCCTTCCTCCCATCCCGCGACCACGCCGCGCACGGCGCGCTCGACCAGCAGTTCCTCTTCTCCGACGATGACCGTCACCGGCGGGATGCGCGCCTGGCCATCAGAGGGGGCTGTGCCGCCAGAAGGGGGGGAGCCAGAACGGGGCATGCGTGCAGCATGCCACGAATCGGCGCGGGCACCACATCAGCACGGGGCGATCACGACGCCCAGCATGCCCGGCCCCGTGTGCGCCATGATCACCGCCCCGGCCTCGGCCAGATACCTCCGCCGCGCGCCAGGGATGAGCCGCTCGAGCCGCTCGGCGAGGGCGGCCGCGCGCTCGGGATGACCCAGATGCTGCACGGCCACGTCGACCGGCCGGGCGCCGGCGAACGCCACGGCCACCTCCTCCAGCCTGCGCGCGGCCGCCGACGGGGTGCGGACCTTCTCGAGCACGACGATCTTGCCGTCCACGACGTGCAGCAGCGGCCTTGCCGTCAGCCCGGAGGCCGCCCGGGCGAGCGCGGGATCGAGCCTGCCGCCGGCATGCAGGTAGTCGAGGGTGTCCAGCACGAAGAACGAGCGCAGCCGGGCGGACCTGCGGGACGCCGCCGCGGCCACATCCTCGGGTGGCCGGCCGGCGGCCGCGGCCTCGGCGGCGGTGAGGGCGGCGAGCCCGGTCCCCATCCCGAGCGAGCGCGAGTCCACCACCCGGACCGGCACCGCCGTGCGGCCCGCCGCCAGCCTGGCTGAGCTGACGGTTCCGGAGAGGCCGGCCGAGAGGTGCACCGAGACGATGGCGTCGGCACCCGCCGCCGCGGCCGCCGCGTAAGCGCCCGCGAAGCGCTCGGGGGCCGGGCTGGCCGTGCTGAGCCGCGCCCCGCGGCGAAGCTCGTCGCCGATCGCTCCGGACAGCGCGGCCGGCCCGTCGTCGGCCGCGACCCCGTCCGCCATGACGCGCAGGGCCACAACCCGGATGCCGTGCTGCGCCGCCAGGTCGCGTGTCAGGCTGGCGGTGGAGTCCGTGACCACCGCGACCGCGCCGGCCACGACCCCGAGCGCGGCCTCAGCCGGCCGCTGGCTCGCCGCCCCGCCACACGCGGAGCGGCTTGAGGCCATACGCCCAGGCGAACGCGCCCTCATGATCGGCGTCCCAGGCCACGATGTCCGCGTACCGGCCCCGGACCATCGCTCCCCGGTCGGGCGCGCGCAGGGCGTGCGCGCCGCCGATGGTGGCCGCGCGCAGCGCCTCGGTGACGCTCATGCCGAGATGGGCGACCGCCAGGGCGATGACCAGGGGCATCGACGTGATCCCGATCCCGCCCGGCGAGTGGTCGGAGCCCAGGGCGACCGCGACGCCCTTGTCGAGGAGGGCGCGGACCGGCGGGGTCTGCCCGGTGGCCAGTGAGGTGGCCGGGCAGATCACGGCGGCCACGCCCGCGCGGGCCAGGGCGGCGACATCGTTGTCGTCCGCGTCGTGTAGCAGGTCGGCCGATGCGCAGCCCATCTCCGCCGCGAGCCTGGCCGCGCCGATGCGGCTGTCGCCGCAAGCGTGCAGCCGGGGCAGCAGGCCGGACGCGCGCCCGGCGTTGAGCACCCAGCGGGCTTCCGGCTCGGTGAAGCGCCCGTCGTCGCAGTAGACGTCCACGCTGTCGGCACCGGCCCGGGCCGCGTCTGCACACCAGCCGCTGACCGCGTCGATGTAGTCGTGGCGGCGGCCGAAGTACTCCGGCGGCACGGCGTGCGCGGCCAGGAAGGTCGCGTGCACGCGCGGCAGGCCGTGCTCGCCCTCGAGCGAGCGCAGCAGGCGGATGTCCGCGAGCTCCCCGTCCCTGGTCAGGTGGTAGCCGGTCTTGGCCTCGATCGTCGTGGTCCCGCTCAGCAGCCAGTCCCGCAGCCGCGCCCGGACGGCGTCGCACAGCGTCCAGGGGTCTGTCCCGCGGGTAATCGTGACCGTGGAGGCCATGCCACCGCCCGCGGCGGCGATCTCCGCGGACGAGGAGCCGCCAGACCGCATGGCCAGCTCGGCGTACCGGTTGCCCGCGTAGACGGGGTGCGTGTGGGCGTCGATGAGCCCCGGCGTGACCAGCCCGCCGTTGAGGTTCTCCACGTGGTCGACGTCGACGATGTCGTCGATCACGCCGGGCAGGCTGCCGGGAAGTTCCGCGGCCGGGCCGACCCAGGCGATGCGGTCGTCGTGCGACAGAATGGCGGCGTTGCTCCACACCTCGGAACCGGTCCACAGCCGGCCGATGTTGGTGAGCAGGCGAACGGTCACCGTGCGGCGCCCCCCTGCGGGCCCAGGGCATGGCACGGCGAGGAAACGCTGCTGGTGAGCGTTCGGTTGGTCATGAGCGTTCACCTGCCATGACTCGCGCCCGGTTGCTGGCCGCTCCGGCAAGCCCCCCTGAAGACGATCACGCTTTGGGAACGCCGCGGATGCGCCAACCAACATATCGGTTGAGTCACGCTATTGCACCAGAGGGTCCTTGTACAGAGGGGCCGCGCAAATTGCCCGGGCCGAATGGCCTGGGACAACTCTCGGTTCTGTTCTGCCTCCGCACAGTTCTCCCTCCGGCACCGGGCGGCCCGGTCACGACGCTGCCCCGTCCGGCTTCCGGGTGGCCCGGTCGCGCCGCCGCGACAGTCACGCCCAGACAGCCGTGGCACGGGCCGACTCTGCGCTGCTCGGGGACCGGATCAGCCGCGCTGGCAGCGGGTACGGGCGGCCCGGCTCGCGCAGGGCCGCCCGCGGCGACCGCACGCCTGCCGGTTCCGCCCTGCCCGGCGCAGCCTGGCCGTCCCCGGGCCGACCCCGTCGGGCCCGGCAATCTGCGGTCGCGGAATTTGCCGCCCGGAAGCCGGCGGACTTCCGTGGCGTAATTGCGTGGATATTGCGATATGCAGGTCTGCAATGGATTGCAGGCAGATACCGCATCCGTTACTCGCGAGTAGCATCAGTGCGTTATTGCGGGTGCCGAAACGGGGGGGTCTGGGGGGGTCGTCCCCCCGAGGCAAGCACAGCGGTCGAGCTCGGCCGCCAGGCCCGGCGGCACCCGGGCGGTCAGCTCGGTGTCGTCCTGGCCGTGCCGGACCGCCAGCACCTCGCCCTCCTGGTGGGCACGGGAGACAAGATCTCCCCGGTCGTACGGGACCGTGACGCTGACCTTCCGGTCACGCCGCGGCAGCAGCCGCTCGATCTCGGCGAGCAGCTCATCGATCCCGGCCCCGGTGCGGGCGGAGACCACCACGGATCCGCGCTCGGCCCGCCGCAGCCCGTCGAGCTCGATGGGCTCGGCCGCGTCGGCCTTGTTGATCACGACGAGCTCGGGAACGTCGCCGGCGCCGATCTCGCCGAGCACCTCGCGCACGGCCGAGATCTGGGCGCGCGGGTCGGCGTCCGAGCCGTCCACGACATGCAGGATCAGGTCCGCCTCGGCCACCTCCTCCAGCGTCGACCGGAACGCGTCCACGAGCTGATGCGGAAGATGCCGGACGAACCCGACCGTGTCGGTCAGCGTGAACGGCCAGCCGGACGGGGTCCGGGCCCGCCGCACGGCGGGGTCGAGCGTGGCGAACAGCGAGTCGTCCACGAGGACCTGCGCCCCGGTCAGCCGGTTCAGCAGGCTGGACTTCCCGGCGTTCGTGTACCCGGCGATCGCGACCGACGGGACCGCGCGGCGCCGCCGCTGCCCGCGCTGGACCTGCCGTCCGGCGGACATGTCGGCGACCTCGCGCCGCAGCCTGGTCATCCGCGTCCTGATCCGCCGCCGGTCCGTCTCGATCTTGGTCTCGCCAGGACCGCGGGTCCCGATGCCGCCGCCTCCGGCCACCCGGCCTCCGGCCTGCCGGGACAGCGACTCGCCCCAGCCGCGCAGCCTGGGCAGCAGGTACTGCAGCTGCGCGAGCTCCACCTGGGCCTTGCCCTCCTTGCTGCGCGCGTGCTGCGCGAAGATGTCCAGGATCAGCGCGGTCCGGTCGACGACCTTGACCCGCACGATGCCCTCCAGCCTGCGCAGCTGGCCCGGCGCGAGCTCGCCGTCGCAGATCACCGTGTCCGCGCCCGACGACGCCACGATCTCCGCCAGCTCGACGGCCTTGCCCGCGCCCACGTACGTCGCCGAGTCCGGCCGGCCGCGCCGCTGGATAAGGCCGTCCAGGACCTGCGACCCCGCGGTCTCGGCCAGCCGGGACAGCTCACGCAGCGAGTTCTCGGCCATGGCCAGGGTCCCGTCGGTCCAGACCCCCATCAGGACCACGCGCTCCAGCCGCAGCTCGCGGTACTCGACCTCGGTAACGTCCTGGAGCTCGGTGGACAGCCCGGCGACCCGGCGCAGCGCGTGCCGGTCCTCCAGGTCCAGCTGGCCGGCATCCTCCGGCTCTGGTTCGGCCGGCGCGAGGCGGGCCGACTCGGAGTCGGCCACCGGCAGCTCGGGGCGGGCTGGGTGGGAAGGGCCGGAAGGGCGGGCGGAAATCGGAGTAGACATCTTCCTCCAAGACTAGGCGCCCGGCCGGCCGCGGCCGGCCGCTGGTCGTGACGATGGTCCCATGGCCACCGCTCAGGTTCACCTGGTTAACCCCGTCCCCTGTCGTTAACGCCTGGCGGGCCGCGGATGTTCTGCCGATACTCACAAACCGTCAATCGCCGCGTGGAAGCTGTGGGCCGTGGCCTTTGACCTGCACACCAGGCTGCCGCTAGCGTCTCAATCGCGAACCGGGGCCGCTGGGCGGCCCGGCCGCGCCGTGCCGTTACTAGCCGCGAGGAGCCAGGCGTGACCGAGACCGAGGGCGTCCAGATCACCGGTCCGGCCGGCGACCGGTACGACGAGATCCTCACCGACGAGGCGCTCGGCCTGGTCGCCGCGCTGCACCGGGAGCTCGGCCCCCGCCGCGCGCAGCTCCTCGCCGCCCGGGCGGCCCGCCAGCAGCAGCTCATCGACGGCGCGACGCTGGACTTCCTTCCCGCGACCCGCCAGGTCAGGGACGACAGGTCCTGGCGGGTGGCGCCCCCCGCGCCGGGCCTGGTCGACCGCCGGGTCGAGATCACCGGGCCGACCGACAAGAAGATGACGATTAACGCGCTCAACTCGGGCGCCCGGGTCTGGCTCGCCGACTTCGAGGACGCGAACACCCCGCTCTGGGACAACATGATCACCGGCCACATCAACCTGAAGGACGCCCTGGACCGCAGGATCGACTTCGTCAGCGCCGACGGGAAGGCCTACCAGCTCGGGCCCGACGACGAGCTGGCCACGATCGTGGTCCGGCCGCGTGGCTGGCACCTGGACGAGAAACACGTGCTGGTCGACGGCCAGCGGGTGTCCGGCAGCCTGTTCGACTTCGCGCTGTACTTCGCGCACTGCGCCCGGCGGCAGCTCGACAAGGGCAAGGGCCCCTACTTCTACCTGGCCAAGAACGAGAGCCACCTGGAGGCGCGGCTCTGGAACGACGCCTTCAACCTGGCCCAGGACCGGCTGGGCATTCCCCGCGGCACGATCCGCGCGACCGTCCTGATCGAGACGATCCCGGCGGCGTTCGAAATGGACGAGATTCTCTACGAGCTGCGGGACCACAGCGCCGGGCTGAACGCGGGCCGCTGGGACTACCTGTTCAGCATCATCAAGAAGTTCCGCACCCGCGGCCGCGATTTCGTCCTGCCCGAGCGCAACGCGGTGACGATGACCGCGCCGTTCATGCGCGCCTACACCGAGCTGCTGGTCAGGACCTGCCACGCCCGCGGCGCGCACGCGATGGGCGGCATGGCCGCGTTCATCCCGAGCCGGCGCGACCCGGAGGTCAACGCCACGGCGCTGGCCAAGGTCCGCGACGACAAGGCCCGCGAGTCGGCCGACGGCTTCGACGGCTCCTGGGTGGCCCATCCCGACCTGGTGCCGGTCTGCCAGGAGGTGTTCGACGGCGTGCTCGGCGACCGGCCCAACCAGCTCGGCAAGCTCCGCGACGACGTCGAGGTCAGCGCCGCCGACCTGCTGGCCGTGGCCAAGACCCCGGGCGGGATCACCGAGGCCGGGCTGCGCAACAACATCAGCGTGGGCCTGCAGTACCTGGCCAACTGGCTGGCCGGCACCGGCGCAGTGGCGATCTTCAACCTGATGGAGGACGCGGCCACCGCGGAGATCTCCCGGTCCCAGGTCTGGCAGTGGCTGCACAACGACGTGACGCTGGCCGAGGGCCAGCAGGTGACCAGGGATCTGGTGGAGCGGCTCATCGGCGAG
>DASYXX010000062.1:0-2468 GCA_035934395.1 Streptosporangiaceae bacterium | reverse complement strand
CGGCGGCCAGCCACGGGTGCTCGGCCTCGTCGTACACCCCCATGGGGCCGCCCATGACCACGACGAGGTCCACGTCGCGCCAGTCCGGCAGCGAGTCGCCCTCGTCGAGCTCGGCCGTCTCGATCGCGATCTGATGCCGGGCGAGCACGTCGGTGAAAACCCCCGGCGGCTCGCAGCTGATGTGCTGTACCACGAGCGCCCTGGTCATCTGAGGTCAGCGGACCACGAGCACCGGCCGGTCGGCTAGGTGGATCACCTTGTGCGCGGTGCTGCCGAGGACCAGCCCGGTGAGGTCGCCGCGGCCCCGCGAGCCCATGACGATCACGTCGGCCCCGCGCTCCCTGGCGTCCTCGATGATCTCGCGCGCGGCGTGCCCGAAGAGCGTGTCGCGCACCTCGCCGTGGGCCCGGACTCCCGCCGCGTTGAGCGACTCCACCGCGGACGTGATCGCCGCCTCCGCCTCGGATTCGGACTCGGACGGCACCCGGCCCAGCTGAGCTATGACCTCACGCTCCCTGAGGTGGACTACCCAGACCTCGCCCTTGGACAGCAGCGCGAGATCACGGGCCGCGGCGAGCACGCGCTCGGAAACCTCGGAGTGGTCCACGGCCACAAGGACCTTCTCGTACATCGGGCCTCCTTCCAATGCAGTGATCTGCCTTGATCTGTGAATGGCCCCGCCGTCCGCTCGGTAACAGCCGGTCACCGGCGCCGGGAACCCAGTCGGTGCCGGCCAGCGGCACCTTGGCCATCGCGGCGGCCTCAACGGTCAGCGCGACGAGATCGTCCGGCTCGAGGTGGTGAACGTTGGACTTGCCGCAGGCCCGGGCCAGCGCGGTGAGCTCCATCGTCAGCGCCTTGAGGTAGTTGGTCATCCACCGGGCGCCGACCTCCGGGTCGAGGCGGCGCTCCAGGTCGGGATCCTGGGTGGTCACGCCCACCGGGCACATCCCGGTATGGCAGTGGTGACAGTAGCCGGGAGCGGTGCCGAGTGCGGTGTAATCCGCGCTCGCATCGTGATCGGCACCGGTGCCGCCGTCCCGGTAGGTGGGCCGGTTGCAGCCCAGCGCGATCAGCGCGCCGACGCCGAGCGAGACGGCGTCGGCGCCGAGCGCGAGCGCCTTGGCCACGTCCGCGCCGGAGCGAATCCCGCCCGAGACGATCAGCTGGACCTCGTCCTGCTTGCCGATCTCCCGCAGCGCCTCGGCGGCGATCCGCACGGCCGGCAGCGTCGGGATCCCGGCGTGCTCGATGAAGACGGTCTGGGTGGCCCCGGTGCCGCCCTGCATCCCGTCGACCACCACGACGTCGGCGCCCGCGGCCACCGCGAGCTTGACGTCGTGATCCACCCGGGTCGCGCCGAGCTTGACGTAGACGGGCTTCTCCCAGCCGGTCGCCTCGCGCAGCTCCTCGATCTTGATCCGCAGGTCGTCGGGCCCGGTCCAGTCCGGGTGCCGGGAGGCGGACCGCTGGTCGATGCCGGGCGGCAGCGTCCGCATGGCGGCGACCCGCTCGCTGACCTTCTGGCCGAGCAGCATCCCGCCGCCGCCCGGCTTGGCGCCCTGACCGATCACCACCTCGATCGCGTCGGCGGCGCGGAGGTCGTCGAGATTGAAGCCGTAACGCGACGGCAGGCACTGGTACACCAGGAGCCGCGAGGCCTTCCGCTCCTCCGGGGTCATGCCGCCGTCGCCCGTGGTGGTGGAGGTGCCCACGGCCGTGGCGGCCCGGCCGAGCGCCTCCTTGGCGTGGGCGGACAGGGCGCCGAAGCTCATCCCGGCGATCGTGATCGGGATCGCGAGCTCGAGCGGCCGGCTGGCGTACCTGGTGCCGAGCACGGTCGTGGTGTCGCAGCGCTCCCGGTAGCCCTCCAGCGGGTAGCGGGTGAGCGACGCGGTGAGGAACACAAGGTCGTCGAACGTGGGCATCCGGCGCTTGGCGCCCCAGCCGCGGATCTCGTACCTGCCGGCCTCGGCCATCTCGTGGATCTGGCCGATGACCTCCGGCGGGAAACTGTAGCTCTGCTCCACTAGTACCTCTGGTCTTTCAGCGCGTCGAAGCGGTACAGGTTCCTCGCGGAGGCGACCTTGGTCACGTCCTCGGCGGAGACGTGCGAGAAGCCGGCCTGCGCGGCGAGCTCCCGGACGCGCCGGACGTCATCGGAGGTCAGCTCCTCGATCCGGGCGTCCGAGCCCAGCGACCTGATCTTCCCGCCGACGTAGATCACGGCCTCGTAGAGCGAGTCGCCGAGCGACTCGGCGGCATCGCCGCCCACCAGGATGGTCCCGGCCTGGGCCATGAACCCGCTCATGTGCCCGACGTCGCCAGCCACCGCGACCGTGCCGCCCTTGAGCGATATCCCGGTCCGGGACGACGCGTCGCCCTCGATCACGATCAGCCCGCCGTGCGCCGAGGCCCCCGAGCACTCGGAGGCGTTGCCCCGGACCCGGATCGTTCCCGACATGAGG
>DASYXX010000029.1:0-4485 GCA_035934395.1 Streptosporangiaceae bacterium | reverse complement strand
GTTCACCTTCCGCGAGCCCTACGATCCGCCCGCGTCCGGTCAGCCGCCGATCCCCGAACGGGCCTCGGCCATGGTCATCGCCCGGTCCAGGATGTCGGTCGCCCGGTCGACGCTCTCCTTATCGATGACCAGCGAGGGGATGAGCTGGAACCGGTTGTAGTAGCAGCCGCCCTTCTCGAACAGCAGGCCCTCGCGGACGCAGAAGTCGAGCATCCAGCCGGACTCGTCGTCGGCCGGCTCCTTGGTCACGCGGTCCCGGACGAACTCCAGGCCGGCGAACAGCCCGCGCGCGTCGATCCAGCCGTAAGCGGCGTCACGGACCTCCCGCGACATCCATTCCGTCCAGTCCTGCCGCCGCTCGCCGGCGAGCAGGTCCAGGCGGGCGTCGACCCCGTTCGCTCGTAAGAACCACCAGAACTCCCGGACCCGGTCCTCGTGGACCGCGTCATCGTGCGCATACGACACCAACACCCGCACCGCCTGCGGCGCGGCGTCCCCGGCCCTGGGGCGCCGCCGGCCTGATCGTTCACCTATTCCCGCCCCCAAAATGCCGCAACCGGCCACAACGCCCGTGGCCGCCCACAAGCCCCAAACCCTGCCACCACACCACTCGCACGACCGCCCGGCCAACATGACTTCCCCCGCAGGCCGGCCAATAACCCGATGCCACTGCTCGCCAATCGTCAATTGCCGGATAACACAGTGTAAGAAGTCGGCTAAGGAAACGAAGCAAGATACCCTTTAACGAAGCCTGGATTCAGGGGTTTGGCTCGATATCGAGGTATCCGTCGTAAGCACGGATCGTCACGACAAAGTGATGCAGGAAACCCTCGAGCCCGGCCAGCCCGAATGGGTTGGGCCACGGATCGCAAAACCAGACCGGTGCATCCCAGGAGAACTCATCGGCGCCATCGGTCACCGTGAGGCTGATGCGGGCTAGCGCACCGGCAGTCTTCAAGCCGCCGATGAAGAAGTCTTCGGTTAGGGCGCCCGATAGCTGGGGCGGAGCGGCTGCGGGGGCGGGGGAGGGGCTGGAGATGCGGGTGGGGCTCCGGCTGGTGTACGGAGAGTGGGGTGGGCCCGGGTCAGCCTTGGGTGGGGTCCTGGGCGGGCATGATCTGGCCGCGGGCCTCCCCGAGGCCGACGCGGGTGCCCCCGGGCCCGGCCGCCGTTGCGGTGATGACCAGCTCGTCGCTGTCCTCGAGCCAGGCGCGGCTGGTTCCGTCGGGCAGGGTGAGCGGCTCGCTGCCGTTCCAGGTCAGCTCGATCATGCAGCCGCGCTGGCCTGGCTCGGGGCCGCTCACGGTGCCAGAGGCGTACAGGTCCCCCGTCCGCAGCGATGCCCCGTTCACCGTCATGTGGGCCAGCATCTGCGCCGGGCTCCAGTACATGGCGGCGTAGGGCGGCCGCGAGATGACGTGACGGTTCAGGCGGACCTCGAACTCGATGTCCAGGCCCCAGTCGTCGGACTCGGTGAGGTAGGGGAGCAGGTCGGCATCGCGCGAGGGCGGGCGCACCCGGGCGTGCTGCAGCGCGGCCAGCGGGACCACCCACGGCGAGACGGTGGTGCCGAACGACTTGCCGAGGAACGGGCCGAGCGGCGCTGACTCCCAGGCCTGCAGGTCGCGGGCGGACCAGTCGTTGACCAGGCAGACGCCGAAGACGTGCTCGGTGAAGCGGCCGATCGGCACCGGCTCGCCCACCATGCTCTCGAAGCCGACGACGAAGCCGAGCTCGGCCTCGAAGTCAAGGCGGGCCGACGGGCCGAACCCCGGTCGGCCGGACCCGGTGGGCCGGACCTGGCCGTACGGCCGCCGCACCGGGGTGCCGGATACGACCACGGTTCCCGACCGGCCGTGATAGCCGATGGGCAGGTGCCGCCAGTTCGGGGTCAGCGGGTCGCCGCCCGGCCGGAAGATCCGGCCGACGTTGCTGGCGTGGTGCTCGGAGGCGTAGAAGTCGACGTAGTCGGCGACGGTGAACGGCAGGTGCAGCTTGGCCGACTCGGCGGGCACCAGCAGGTCCTCGATCGCCTCGCGGAACTCGTCCCGGCTGAGCCACGCCGTGATCGCCTCGCGGATCTGCTCCCAGGCCAGGTCCCCGGCATCGAGGAACGCGTCGAGCCTCCCGGAGCTGAACAGGTGCGCCCGGCCCGCCAGCAGCCGGTCGGTGGCGGCGCTGAGATCCAGCACCCGGTCGCCGACCGCCACCCCGGTCCTCGGCTCGCTCGGCCGGTCAGGGGTGGTGAACGATCCGTACGGCAGCGTCTGCAGCCCGAACGGGTGGCCGGGCTCGATGCTGAGCCACCCCGCAGCCTGCGCTCCTGCCACGCGTCCTCCTCCACACGAAGGGGTCAGGGGCCGCCGGCCAGCCCGAGCGCCGCGAGGTCGGCGACCGGCTCGTCGGTGCTGCACGTGCCGAACGACGTGAACAGGCTCCGAACCATAGCTGCCTCGTCGGGCTCGATGCTGGCGACCCGGGCCGCGACGTCGTCGGCGTCGTGGTCGCCGAGGACTGCGGCGACGTCGCCCGGATCCGCCCCGCGCAGCGCCGCCACGACCGCGAGCAGCACGTTGAGGAAACCGTGGTGCTCGAAGCCGGTGTCGCCGGCGGCATGGCGGATCGCGTGATGCAGGCCGGCCGTGCACTTGAACGGGACCCGGAGGTCGGTCACGGCGTACAGGGCCGCCGCCAGCGTGGCCTCGTCAGGAAACGCCGCGGCGGTGACGCCGCCGGTGCGCAGCTTCGGCCGGTACCCGCGGGCGGCCACGGCGTCCAGGACGTCGCCGCTCAGCGCGGCCACCGGCACTTCGACATACCCCGCCGCGCCCGCCAGCAGCGTCCGGTCCAGGGCATCGACGACCTCGGCGACCGCCGGCAGCGGGTCAGCATCGCGCCGGACCGGCACCTCGACCGCGCGCAGCCGCAGCCGCGGCTCCGTGGCGACCGACTCGACGGCCGAGTCGATCGCCTCGGCGCCGCCGGCCACGACCAGGGACAGGTCGATCTCCGCGACGTTGGCGGCGGTGAGCGAGATCCGCAGGTCGCCGATCCGCGCCTCCGGGCAGACGAACGGGCCAGTCATGGCCCGGTACCAGGCGCCGTGGTGCCTGACGTAGCCGGCCACGGCGTCCGGCATCGCGAGGCTGGCCGGCGGGAACAGCGATGCGTCGTCGAACAGGCCGCGCAGCAGCGTGTCAAGGGGGGTGGGCGGGGGACTGGCGGGGACGGTCTGGCTACTCATCCGGGCTCCGGGGGCTGGCCAAGCGAGTCGACGCTATCAGGCCCCGTTCGCCGCGGCGTGCTGGCCTATGTACTCCGCGAAAACCACGGTGTTGCCCAGATAGTGCCCGGTAGCCCGGTCGAATTCTCCGCCGCAGGTAATAAGGCGCAGCGTCGGCCAGCTGGTATAGCTGTAGACGGTCCGGGTCGGAAAATCCGCCTTCAGGTACAGCGCCGCCGAATAAACCCGGAAAACGGCCGTCTGCCGGTCTTCCAGGGTGACGTAGATCAGGTCGCCTGGGCGCAGCTCACCTAGGTTGTAGAAGACGGCCGGGCCGACCTTGGCCGAATCGACATGCCCGAGGATCACCGACGTGCCAGGCTGCCCGGGCGTCGGTCCCTGGTCGTACCAGCTGGTCAGGAACGGACTGGACAGCGGCGGCACGGCCGCGGCGCCGCCGGTCGTCAGGCCCAGGGAGATGATCTTCGCCCGCACACTGATGCGAGGGATGTAGAGAGAAGTCGGAACGGACCGGGCCATGGGCCTGACCAGAGACGGCCTGCCGGCCCCCGGCGTGCCCCGCGTCCCGGCGGCCAGCTTGGCCCCGGACTGCGCCACTGACGCGGGTGGCAGCGGCGGCGGCGACCAGCGCAGCGTGCTGCTGCCGACGAAGGGCACGAGTATGCCCGCGGCCATCGCGATCGCGATGAGCGCGTCGAGCATCCTGCGCTTGGTGCTCATCCGAATCCGGATGTCGCGGCTAGATATGACGCCCCGGCCGGCGCCTGCGCAGCACTACGCCGCCCGCGACGGCGGCGATGCCGAGCAGTCCGAGCCCGGCGACCGCCAGCTTGCCGTCGGTCACGCCGGACGTCGAGCCGTCTCCGGTTGCTGGAGCCTGGCTCGGAACCGCGTTCACCTCGAAGGTCGCGGTCTGCGTGACGCCGTTGTTGCAGCTGATGGTGGGGCTGAAGGTGCCCGGCCCGATGGTCTGCGGCAGGTTCACGGTCGCCACGAACTGGCCGGGCTGGGCTCCCGGCTGCATCGAGATCTGCGACGAAAGCCCCAGCGAGGTCCCGTTCAGCGTCGCCGCCGTAGCGTTCCCGCCCGCCGTCAGTGAGTTGCACAAGACCACGAACGTCGTCGCGGTGCCGGGTGCGGACGGGTTCGGGGTCACGCTGACGTCCGGGTTGCTGATGATCGCCGACGGGCTGTGGTGCGGGCGCGCGGCGCTGGCGAGCGCGACCGGAGCGGCGCTCGCG
>DASYXX010000023.1:0-12043 GCA_035934395.1 Streptosporangiaceae bacterium | reverse complement strand
GCACGGATCAGGGAGGCATTCGCAAGACCCGGCCCCCTTTAAGGTCATGGCAAGTTCTCTGCAAGGGCTTGTCCGTAATTGGCGAGCGCGACCATTTCACAAGTTCCGTGGAACAAACTAGGGCAAACTAACCTGGTTACTCCCTGGTACTTGTGAAAAGGTTCATCACGTCCCTGACCGTAATAGGGCTGGGGCCTCTGCGCCGCCGACGGCCGGGGAGGGCCCAGGCCGTGGGTGCGCCACCTTCAGTCCTCGCCGGTCCGGAACGGCGCAGCTCGAGCTTGCCGCCGTTGGCTTGCGGGTGCCCGTCTCGGAGAAGGGGCCGTTGATGACGAGCACTTGGCCCTTGCTCACTCCCGGCGCATCCGCGAGGCCGAGCGGCCCGCGGCCGCGGCAGCCTGGGACCACGCCCGCGCCACTTACCAGAAGATCATCAGCGAATGCGCAGCCGCCTGAGCCACGACGACCGAAGAGTAGCGGCCGGGCCGGGGCCAACAGGATAAGGATGCCTAATCGCACCTTCCCCCCATTCCCGAAGACCGCGTTTGCGCTTGCCCCCGCCCGGCGAAAAGACAGCTGTGAGCAGAAGGAAAACCAGAGAATTGACAACGAAACACGCGACGGCAGCCCGCGGGCGTCGCCGCGGGGCGGGTGGGGATCAGGTCCAGCGGCTTACGGCGGCCGCCGCCGTCCTCGCCGTGGCGGGCGCGGGAGTCACCGCGGGCTGCGGCGTCTTCCAGGCGGCGCCGCCGCCGTCCGGCATGGAGAAGCAGATCGTGGCGGGCGAGCGGGTCGGCGCGGCCACGCGGGCGCACGCGTCGTCGCCGAGCCAGGGTTCCGCGGCGCGCCTCCCGGCCACGCAGCCGGTCTCGGGCCGGAATGTCACCGCGATCGGCGACTCGGTCATGTCGGCAAGTGCCATGGCCCTCGCCGACGTGCTGCCGGGCATCTACATCGACGCGAAGCCGGACCGGGAGATGCCGGCCGGCCTCGACATTGTGCGCAGCCTCGCTGACAGCGGCCGGCTGCGCCCGGTCGTGGTGATAGGCCTGGGCACCAACTACATTGTCACCAGCCCGCAGCTCCAGCAATTGATGCAGATTATCGGGCCGCGCCGCAAGCTTGTGCTGATTAATACCTATGTGCCCGACGGGTGGAGCAAGCAGGTCAATGCCACGGAAGCGGCCTTTATTCGCCAGCACCCCGCTATCACGCTCGCAGACTGGTTCGACACGATCCGCAATCGGCTCTACCTGCTGTGGCCAGATCAGGTCCACCCGGAAATACCCGGGACGCTCGTCTACGCGCGCATGGTCTATCAGGCGGTACAGGCGACCCGCGACGTGCCGGGCGCCGCGCCTCCGGCGCAGCCCGCGGTGGCCAGGCGGCCCGCGGCGGCACCACCGTCAGCGCGCCAGCACGCGGGTACCTGAGCGCACGGCAACGGCGTCGGCTGTGGCCGACCACAAGGCCGGGCACGGTCGACCGCGACACGAAGTATGCCAGCTAGCTGGCCATTAACGTTATGGGCACCATCTAACGCCGATCGCGTTTGTGCTCTGCCACAAGCTGCGGCGCGCCGCGGCGATGTAAGCTGCTGGTCCATGGCGGACCGGTGGCCGACGTCGCGCCAGCCATCCGTCGTGCTGGACCATCGCGCTGTCCAGCACGAGAATGCCCTGCTGCGCGAGCTGGTGACGGTCTACCAGCACCTGACCGGGCTGACGCTGCAGGACGCCGACGTCTCGACCGTGACGCGGCTCCTCGCCGAGCGGACCGCGGCGACGGTGGCGGTCGTGAGCCGCGGGCTCGACGTCCTGGCTGCCGCCGCGGCGGACGCGGCGGGCGACGTGACGGAGCAGGTGCGGGTCTACCTGAGCAGCCCGCGGCTGGCCGCGGTGCTGAACAGTACCGCGCAGACGCGGCGATCGCTGCGGCTGCCGGATGTCGGCGACGCGGCGGGCGTCATCGTCGCGCCGATCCTGGTCGGCGATGACGTCCCGGCTTACCTGATGACGTTCGGCACCGGGCAGCAGGGTGACGGCGGTGATATGAGCCTGCTGGTCACCGAGCACGCGGCCACGATCTGCGGGGTGATACTCGGCCGGGAGCGGGTCGTGGCGGCTGCGGCGCGGCAGGTGCGGGACGATCTGGTCGAAGGACTGCTGCTCGGCAGCGGCCGCGAGGACGGCGAGGTGGGGCGCTGGGCCCGGCACCTCGGCTATGACTCCAGCCGCGACCACCGGATCGTGGCCGTGGCCTTCGAGGCGGCGGCCTCGGCCCGGGCGGGGAGCACCCTGGCCGAGGCCGCCGTGGCCCAGGCGAAGCGAGTGGCCGCCGCCGTCGACCATTTCTTCACGACCCGGGTGCCCGGGGCGATCAGCTCGATCCGCGAGGACGAGGTTGTCGTCGTGATGCCCGAGGGCAGCCGGCCGCACCGTGGCGCCGAAGACGCCGCCCGCATGGGCGCGAGCTGCCTGGCCCGGATGCGGGACCTGTTCCCCGAGACCGTGATCACGATCGGCATCGGGGGCGCCTGCCGCGATCCGGCGGACATCGCCCGCTCCTACGGCCAGGCCCGCCGGACGATCGACGCCGTCGTGCGGCTGGGCCGCCAGGGCCAGGTCGTGGCGTTCGAAGACCTCGGCATCCACCGGCTGCTGCTGCAGGTTCCTGAGCTGGCCGAGCTCCGGTCGTTCGCGACCGAGATCCTGGGCAAGCTCGGCGGCCAGGAGCGACAGCGGGGCACCGAACTGCTGACGACGCTGGCCTGCTACTTCCGGGAGAACAACAGCCCGCAGCGGACGGCGCGCAGCCTGCACGTGCACCCGAACACGGTCGCCTACCGGATCCGGCGGATCCAGGAGATCACCGGCCTGCAGCTCGGCAGCTACCGCGACCGGCTCATGGCCCAGGTCGCGCTCGAGATCATCGATGCCCTGGGCACGGGCCTGGACGTCCTCCCGGTCGGCGGCGTCGCCGCCCCGGCCGGCAACCGAGACTAGGAGGTGGGGCGGCGCCGGGCCGTGGCGCCGCGGACCATGACCGACCTGCAGACCTCGCTCAGGCAGCGCGTCCTGATCTGTGACGGCGCCATGGGAACAATGCTGCACGCGGCCGGCAACTCGCTGGACCGGGCGCTGCCCGAGCTCAACCTGTCCAACGCCGGCCTGGTCAGCACGATCCACGAGAGCTACCTCAGCGCGGGCGCGGACGTGATCCTCACCAACACCTTCGGGGCCAACCGGCTCCGGCTGGCCGATCAGGGCTTCGGCGAGCTGGTCCGGGAGATCAACCTGGCCGGCGCGCGGATCGCCGCGCGGGCCCGGGAGGGGGCGGGGCGCCAGGTGTTCGTGGCCGGCTCGGTCTCCCCCGCGGTGACCGCCAGCCAGCGGCGCCGGGTGGCGCGGGAGCAGCGGGTCGACGCGATCAGGGAGCAGGTCGAGGCGCTGGCCGAGGGCGGCGTGGACGCGCTGATCCTGGAGACCTTCGGTTACCTGGACGAGCTGGCCGAGGCGGTCAGGGTGGCCGCGGACGTGTCCGGCCTGCCGATCATCGCCCAGGCCACGTTCGCGAGCGACGGCCGGACGCTCGGCGGGGAGAGCCCCCGCGAGGTGGCCAGCGCGCTGAGCGGCCTGCCGATCGCGGTGCTGGGCACAAACTGCACCCTCGGCCCCCAGGGCGTGCTGTCGGTCGTCGAGGCGCTGGTGCCGCACACCGCGCTTCCGGTGAGCGCGCAGCCGAACGCCGGCCTCCCCCGCCGGGTGGCCGGGCGGCGGTTCGAGTACAACGTCGACGGTCCCTACTTCGCGCGCTACGCGCGGCGCCTGGTCGAGGCCGGCGCGGCGCTCGTCGGCGGGTGCTGCGGGACGATCCCGGCCCAGATCCAGGCGGCGGCCCGGGAGATCTCCGGAATGTCACCGGCCGGAGCCCGGCGGCCTTCCGCCGCGGTGCCCCGAAGGTCCGTGCCCACGCTCACCCTGTCCGGCCCGGGCGGCGGGCTGAGCGAGACCCTGAGTGAGCGCCTGGCCGCGGGCGAGTTCGTGGTGGCGGCCCGGATCGCCCCGCCGCTGGGCGGGACGGCGGACGAGGCGGCCGACCAGGCCGCGGCGCTGCGCGAGCGGGGCATCGACGCGTTCTTCATCGAGTCCCGGCCGAGCCCGCGGGCCCAGCTCAGCTCCATCGACCTGGCCTTCCAGCTGCAGCAGCGCGCCGACGTCGAGACCATCGCGACGGTGACCACCTGGGACAAGACGATCATGGCGCTCCAGGCTGACCTGCTCGGGGCGAACGCGCTCGGGATCCGCAACGTCGTCTGCGAGACCGGCAACCCGCCGCTGCTCGGCGACTACCCCAACGTGGACGGCATCTGGGACGTTGACTCGGTCGGTCTTGTCGAGCTCGTCACCGGCCTGAACCAGGGCATCGACTGCAACGGGCTGCCGCTGGCGACCAAGACCAGCTTCCACTGCGGCGCCAGGTTCAACCCGGGCGCCGCCGACCTCGACGCCGAGATCGCCCGCACGGCCAGCAAGGTCCGGGCCGGGGCGAGGTTCCTCGTCAGCCGGCCGGTCTACGAGCTGGGCCTGCTCCGCCGCATGGTCGCGGCGCTGGCCGAGGAGGACATCCCGGTCCTGCTGTCGGTCGTGCCGCTGCGCAGCTTCGAGGAGGCGGACTACCTGTCGCACGAGGTGCCGGACATCAGCATCCCGCAGCAGACGCTCACGGCGATGGAGCGCGCGGGCTCCCGCGCGGCGCATACCGGGATCGAGCTGGCCGCCGACCTGCTCGCCGAGGCCCGGCCGCTGGTGCGCGGCGTGGTGCTGACCGTGCCCGGATCCGATCCCGCGGCCCTGGACCAGCTGCTGGGCGGGCCGGCCTGAGCTGGACAGGCTCCCGGGCCGCGTTGTCCTTGCGGCACAACGAGGCGCAAGAGACGTTGTGGAACCGAATGTTGCTCCGATAACGGCGCGGCTCCCATTCTGGGACCTATCGGAGCCGAGGGGAGCAGCGGAGACACTGTGATCAGCACCGCGCCAAAGCCCGTGTCGCCTCGCGCGACCGCGCGCTCCATGTACCTGCTGCACCATCTGCTCGAGCCCAACGCCGGGTACCGGAGGCTGGCCGCGTGGCTGGAGACGAGGCCGCGGCTGCGCCGCCTGTTCACCGCGGCCGAGAAGGGCGTGAAGCAGGAGATCTTCGGCTGCCAGATGTGCGCCCAGTGCGCGCTGCCGTCGACCGGCTATGCCTGCCCGATGACCTGCCCGAAACAGCTTCGTAACGGCCCCTGCGGCGGGGTGGGCGCCGACGGGAGCTGCGAGGTCTACCCAGCGCTGCGCTGCGTGTGGCTGGTGGCCTTCGAGCGCGCCGACCGCCAGGGCCGCTCCGGCGACCTGCTGCGGCTGCAGCGGCCGATCGATCACCGGCTCTGGGGGCACAGCTCGTGGCTCAACTACTGGCAGGGCCGAGACAGCACCATGTGGGCCGACGCCGACGGCCGGGCCGCGGCCTCATGACCACCTTCCGGACCACGCTCGAGAGCGGCGCCTTCACCGTGACCGCGGAGATCGGCCCGCCCCGCGGCGCCGACGCAGAGGCGATCGCGCGCAAGGTGACTCCGCTGCGGGACTGGGTGGCCGCGGTCAACATCACCGATAACCAGGGCGCGTCCGTGCGCCTGTCGAGCTGGGCCGGGAGCCTGCTGGCGATGGCGGCCGGGGTCGAGCCGATCATGCAGCTCACCTGCCGGGACCGAAACCGGATCGCGCTCCAGTCGGACCTGCTCGGCGCCTCGGCGATGGGGATACCGAACGTTCTGGTCATGACCGGGGATCACCCCAAGTTCGGTGATCACGCCAGCGCGAAGCCCGTGTTCGACCTGGACAGCGTGCAGCTGCTCTGGGCCGCGCGGACCATGCGCGACGAGCGGAGGCTGCTGTCGGGCCGGCCGCTCGATCCCGCGCCGAGCTGGTTCCTCGGCGCGGTCGAGAACCCGTCCGCCCCGCCGGCGGGCTTCCGGGCGCCCCGGCTGGGCAAGAAGGTCGCCGCGGGCGCGCAGTTCATCCAGACCCAGTACGTGTTCGACGTGGGCGGCTTCCGGCAGTGGATGTCCGAGGTTCGCGACCTCGGGCTGCACGAGCGCTGTTACATCCTGGCCGGCGTGGGGCCGATCTCTTCGCTGCGCGCCCTCGGCCACCTCGAGCGGGGCGTGCCCGGCGTGCAGGTTCCCGATGCCGTGGCGCGCCGGCTGCGCGGTGTGCCCCCGGACCGGGTCGCCGAGGAGGGGATCAGCATCTGCGCCGAGACGATCAGCGAGCTCCGGCAGATCCCCGGCCTGGCGGGGGTGCACGTCATGGCCGTCGGCGCCGAGCACCGCATCCCGCTGATCCTCCAGCAGGCCGGCCTGCCGACTACGAGGGCCGTGCCGGATGCGAGGGCCGGCCTTGCGCCGGCCCGAGCAGACGGCATCGGAAGCGCTGACGCCGGAAAGCACCGTGAAAACGGTAACCGGCGTGTGCCGGACGCGAGGGCCGGCCGAAGGCTGGCCCGAGCAGACGGCCGGGGGGGTCCGGGGGGCGAAGCCCCCCGGTCTGGGGGTCCGGGGGTTACCCCCCGGGATATACGTGCGGGGTGACGTGCGGCCGGTGAGCAGGCTCCGTGGCCTGGACCCGGTCAACGTCACCACCGCGATCGGGCCGGTCATCGACGCGCGCTGCGCGGGCACCGCGGACCTGTCCCGCCTCACCGTGGTGTGCGACTGGATCCAGTACCGGTCCAGCTTCCGGGAGGTCGCCGACTACCGTCCCGTGCTCGCGGCCGGCCCGGACCCCGATGAAACCCAGAATTCTGAACGCAACGGGGCTTCGGCGGCCGAGTCCGCGCTCGAGATCGCGATCGACCTACGCCGGTGCGCCGATGCCGACCTGCGGGCGCTGGTCGACGGCCTGCTCGACGAGCACGAGCGTCCGCAGGGCTCCACCCGGGTGCCGCTGGAGCCCTGGGTGGCGGGCAGGCAGAGCTGCATCTGGGGGTTCAACGCGCTGTACTGGCAGGCGCTGTCGCTGTGGGAGCAGGCGACCGGCCGCGACTACGAGCAGGCCCTGCCGGGCGGCGAGAGCGATGCACGCAACCGCGAGGCCGTCCGTGACCTGATCCTCGAGACGTTCAAGACCTGGGACGACCTGGACTCCAGGAGCGCGCTGCCCGCCGAGCTCTACGTGATGGAGCTCGGGGTGGGCAACGGCAGCCAGGCGCGGACGTGGCTCGACGAGTTCGTGTCGCTGTCGCGCGCGCACAGCCGCGACTACTACCGCCGGCTGCACTACATCATGGGCGACTACTCGCCGCACGTGCTCGGCCGCGCGCTCAAGGCCGTCGCCCATCACGGCGACCATGTCAGCGCGCTGGTCGTCGACGCCACCCACCCGGCGGTCAGCCTCGGCTTCCTGCGCGGGAAGGCGTTCCTGGTCTATATCTCCAACGTCTACGACAACCTGCCCTGCGACGAGGTGGCCCGCATCGGCGGCCGGACCTACCAGGTCGAGACCCGGGCCTACCTGCCGGGGGCCGACGCGCTGCGGATCGCGCAGCAGTTCTCCGCCCCGGCCGAGCGGGTCGCGGCGCTGGCCGACAAGCTGCTCCGGCTGGGCCCCGAGCTGCTGTGCGAGGCGCTGCCGCAGCACTTCCGCGACACCGCGCAGGCGGTGGCGTTCTGGCGCGAGGTCTGGGGCGCGCTGCGGCTGCAGGAGCGGTACCGCCCGCTGGAAGGGCTCGACCTCTACCAGGTCACCCCGGACCTGAACGGCGAGCTGCTGCGCTCGCAGCTCGAACCGCACGGCGACATCCGGGTGCACGTGAACAACGGGGCGCTGAGCAGCTTCGCGGAGACCCTGCCGCTGCTGCACCCGTTCGGCCGGCTCCAGTGCCACGACCTGTTCCTCGACGACGTCCGCCGCTACCACAGCGGCTTCTTCGGCCCGGGCAAGTACGACGGCTCGGTCGTGAACTGGATCAACGGCCCGCTGCTGCGGCACATCGGCGGCCGCAACGGCTTCGACGTCCGCATCGCGCCGTTCGCCGCGCGGCCGTCCTCGAACGTCAAGACGCTGACCGCGGCGGTCAGGGAATGAGCCGGAGGGGCGCGGCGCCGCCTGGACTGAGGAGCGAGGGAGCTTGCGACTGAGCGACGAAAGGCGGTGCCTCAAAGGCGCCCCGCAGGCGAACGGCTAACACAGGGAGTGAGCGAGGGACAGCGAGTGAGCGCGACGCCCAACGGGGCCCGCCCGGCACCCGTTCTGCTGCCGACCACCGTAATCGGCTCGTACTCGGTGCCCGAATGGCTCGGGCAGCTGAAGAACGACTTTTACCGGCACCGGATTAGCCGGAGGTACCTCGACGAGATCCACGAGATGGCGATCAAGGCCGCGGTCGTGGACCAGGCGCGGGCGGGGATCGACATCATCTCCGACGGCGAGCTGCGCCGCGACAACGACGTCGACTACCTGCTGGGCAGGATCTCCGGCGTCGACATCCCGCGTCGGGACAAGGCCGACTACTTCGACTACTACGACGCCCGGGTTGACCGCCCGCTGCCGGGGCCGGGAGCATCCGGCCTGGGGCTGGCCGCGGATTTCCGCTTCGTCCGGCAGCTCACCGACCTGCCGGTCAAGCTGTCGCTCACCGGGCCGTTCTCGCTGGGCCGCAGGATCCGCAGCACGGAGGGCGCCTACCCGGACCCGGCCGACCTGGTCCGGGACCTGGCCCGGGTGCTCGGCGCCGAGGCGGCGGAGCTGGCCCGCGCGGGCGCTCGGATGCTGCAGATTGACGAGCCGTTCCTGGCCGGCTACCCCGAGGAGGTCGAGCTGGCCGTCGAGGCGGTCAACATCGTGACCGCCAGCGCCGACGTCAGCTGGACGCTGCACGTCTGCTACGGCAACCGGTACGCGCGGCCGCTGTGGGAGGGCCACTACGACTTCCTGTTCCCGGCGGTCAAGCAGGCGAACGTGGACCAGCTGGCGCTGGAGTTCGCCCGGACCGGGGACGACGACCTGAGCCTGCTCGAGCAGCATCACTGGGACCGCGGCCTGGGGCTCGGCGTGATCGACGTGAAGTCCCAGCAGGTGGAGTCCCCGGAGCTGGTGGCGGCGCGGATCCGGCGGGCGCTCCGGGTCGTTCCTCCGGAAAAGCTGGTGATCAACCCGGACTGCGGGCTGCGCCACCTGCCGCCCGGCATCGCCCGCGCGAAGCTGGCCGCCATGGTGGCCGGGGCGGCGCAGGTCCGCGCCGATCTCGGCACCCGCCCCGGGCGAGAGGCGGGAGGGCGGGACCAAAACAGCCATCAGCGAGCTGAGGACACACCGTGAGCCAGCCTGACCAGGACGGATTCCATTTCACCTCGGAGTCGGTGACCGAGGGGCACCCCGATAAGATCGCCGACCAGATCTCCGACGCGATCCTCGACGCCGCGCTGAGCGAGGACCCGGCCTCGCGGGTGGCGGTGGAGACCCTGCTGACCACCGGCCTGGTCGTGATCGCCGGCGAGATCACCAGCGCCGCGCGGCCCGACTTCGCCGCCATCGCCCGCGCCGTGATCTGCGACATCGGCTACGACTCCGGCGAGCTCGGCTATGACGGCCACGCGGTGGGCATCATCACCGCCCTGGACCGGCAGTCCCCCGACATCGCCCGGGGCGTCGAGCGCTCGCACGAGACCCGCGGCCGGGGGGCGGCCGACGACTACGACGAGGTCGGCGCGGGCGACCAGGGGATGATGTTCGGATACGCGACCAACGAGACGCCCGAGCTGATGCCCGCGCCAATCGCGCTTGCGCACCGGCTGGCGCGGCGCCTGGCCGAGGCCAGGAAGACCGGGGTGCTGCCCTACCTGCGGCCGGACGGCAAGACGCAGGTGACCGTCCGCTACGACGGCGACGGCAGGCCGGTCGCGGTCGAGAAGGTGCTGATCTCGACCCAGCACCAGGAGGGCGCGGAGGACAAGCTGCCCGACGCGCTCTGGACCGAGGTCGTCACCGCGGTGCTGCCCGACGACCTGTACGACCCGGCGGACCTGCGCGAAAACTTCTACGTCAACCCGACCGGGCGGTTCGTCGTGGGCGGCCCCGTCGGCGACACCGGGCTGACCGGAAGAAAGATCATCGTGGACACCTACGGCGGAGCGGCCCGCCACGGCGGCGGCGCGCTGTCTGGCAAGGACCCGTCGAAGGTCGACCGGTCCGCGGCCTACGCCGCGCGGCACGTGGCCAAGAACGTCGTGGCCGCGGGCCTGGCAGACCGGGCCGAGCTGCAGATCGCGTACGCGATCGGGATGGCCAGGCCGCTGTCGCTGCACATCGACACCTTCGGGACCGAGCGGATCGGCCGGCCCAGAATCCTGGAGCTGGTCCGGCGGAACTTCGACCTCCGTCCCGCCGCGCTGCGCGACCGCCTCGACCTGCTCCGCCCGATCTACCGTGCCACCGCCGCGTACGGGCACTTCGGCCGGGCCGAGGAAACCTTCACCTGGGAACGCACCGACGTGGCCGACCGGCTGCGCGAGCAGGCCGGCCTGGCATAACCCGTTTATCCGATGACGGGCCGCCCGCGGTCGGGCATGGTGGACATGTGGCGCGACCGCGACGATCGCGAGGGTGCAGCTAACGGTGCGAGGGCTACACGGCGGAGTGCGGCGACGGGCGCCCGGTCGGGTGCGGCGACGGACGCCGGGTCGGGTGCGGCGACGGACGCCCGGTCGGGTGCGGCGATGGACGCCCGGCGGGCGGGCCGGTCGGGTGCGGGGACGGACGCCCGGCCGGCGGGCCGGTCGGGTGCGGCGAAGGACGCCCGGTCCGGCGGCCTTGCGGCTGCGGGGACCTGTACGGCAGGGGCGGCGAAGAGCCGGGCCGCGGCGCTGCTGCGCAGAAGGCGGTCACGTGTCCCGCGCCGCCGGCCGCCCGGACCAGGCTGCGGAAGGCCGCCGCCCGCTGCGCGGCGCTGCCGGCCGTGGCGTGCAGGTATGCGGTGCACAGCCGGTACGCAGCGTGCGGGTCGGCTGGTGCGCCGCTGTCGGCCCGATGCGGGGCTGGTGCCCCGATCATGCGGTGAGCGAACTGCTGCCAGGAGCCGGGCAGCGCGCCGGCGTAGGAGGCGGTAGCGACGCCTCCCAGGCCGACGACGGCGATCGCCGCGGCTGCCGCCAGCTTGGCGCCCAGCAGCGAGCCGAGCACGGCGCGCCGCGCACGGCGTGGCCGGTGCGCCCGGGCCGGCCTGGCGACCGTGCGGCGAAACTCGGCCTGGGCGGCGGCCAGCCCGGCCATCTCCTCACTAGCGGGCGAAGCGTTTAGCGCGGCCAGCACATCGGCCACGGGCTGCAGCCTTGCGGCAGCGCCCGGGGGCAGCTCGCTGCCGGCCAGCAGCGCGGCTAGGGCCGTGTCCTCGAACCCGGACCCGTCCCTGCTGGCTGACCACGGATAACTTGGCATGTCGCTACCCGAAGCGTCCGGGCCGGTCACAGCGTTACACCCGTGTCGGCCAGGATCGCCGCCAGCCGACGCAGGCCCCGGTGGGCGGCGACCCGCACCGCGCCTGGGCTGCGTCCTACCAGGCGCGCTACCGCGTCGTTGTCCAGTCCGGCCACCACCCGCAGCAAGATCACCTCGGCCTGCAGCGGCGGCAGCCCGGCCAGCAACCTGATCGCCCGCCTGGTGCCCAGGCGCTCCAGTGCCATGTCAGCGGCGTCGGGCGTAATCGGCAGCGACGCCGCAGCGACCTCGTCCAGCGGTTCCTCCCGGCGGCGCGAGCGGCGCCGGGAAGCGTCGATCGCCCGGCGGCGGGAGGTGGTGAACACCCACGCCCGCCACGCCGCCTCATCGCCGCGGAAGCCGCGCAGTCCTCGCACGACCTGCACCCAGGTGTCGGCTGCGACGTCGTCGGCCGCCTCCGGCGCGATCACCTGCAGGTAACGCAGCAACCCTGGGTTGGCGTCCAGCCACAACCGCGAGAACGCCGCCTCATCGCCCTGCTGCGCGGCGGCCAGCACCGCGGCGAA
>DASYXX010000921.1:0-2865 GCA_035934395.1 Streptosporangiaceae bacterium | reverse complement strand
GGTCCCGCCGGACGGCATCGACCTGCGCCTCGCCGGGGTGGTCCTCGAGCACAACGGAGAGGTCACCGCGACCGCGGCGGGCGCCGCCGCGCTCGGGCACCCGGCCGCCGCGGTCGCCTGGCTGGTCAGGGCGCTGGCCGCGGCGGGCGACGGCCTGCGCGCCGGCCAGATCGTGCTCTCCGGCGGGCTGACCGCCGCCGTCCCGCTCCGCCCCGGCGACGTGGTCGTCGCCACCATCGACCACCTGGGCACCGTCGAGATCGCCTGCCGGTAGCCGAGCCCCGGACGCCCTGCAGACGGACTCCGGTGATCGATGTACATTCATCCGCCCCGGTTGCGCCTTGAGGCCGGCCGGCCCGGCCACTGCGTCCCACCACTCACACGCGCCTCGTCAGAAGCTCGCAGCGCGGCCCGGCCCCTGTCGCTACGGCTCGTCGCTGATCGCCATCATGACGGCCTTGGGCTCGGTGAAGAACTCGCGGCTGAAGTTGCCGCCCTCGCGGCCGACGCCGGACTCGCCGACCCCGCCGAACGGCGCGCGCAGGTCCCGGACGAAGAAGCAGTTCGCCCACACCGTCCCCGCGCGCAGCGCCGCGGATACGCGGTGGGCGCGGGACAGGTTCTCCGTGAAGACCATGGCGTTCAGGCCGTAGCCGGTGTCGTTGGCGGCGGCGACCGCCTCCTGTTCGGTGTCGAACGGGCGCACCACGACGACCGGCCCGAAGATCTCCTCGCGGCTGATCGGCGCGTCCGCGGGCGCGTCGACCACCACCGTGGGCCGCACCACCCAGCCGTCCCCCAGCCCGCCGGTGAGGATCTTGCCGCCCTGGTCCTCGACGGCATCCACGTAGGAGCGGACCTTGCGGTAGTGCCCGGCCGACGCGAGCGGGCCGAACTGGGTCGCGCGATCCTTGGGGTCACCGATCACCAGCGCCTCGGCGGCCGCGCAGAACCGGTCGAGGAACTCGCTGTACACCTGGCGCTGCACGTAGAGCCGGGATCCGGCCAGGCAGACCTGCCCGGCGTTGCTGAAGATCGCCCGGATCGACCAGTCGACCGCGGCCGGGAGGTCGGCGTCGGCGAAGACCAGGTTCGCGCCGTTGCCGCCGAGCTCCAGGCTCACCGGGGTCAGGTTGGCCGCCGCGGCCGCCGAGATGGCCCGGCCGGTGGCGGACTCGCCGGTGAACGTTATCCGGTCCACCCGCGGATCGGCGGTCAGCGCCGCCCCGGCGCCCGGGCCGTAGCCCTGCACCACGTTCAGCACGCCCGCCGGGAACCCGGCCTGGAGCGCGAGCGTCGCCAGCATGGTCGCGGACGCCGGGGTGCTCTCGGCCGGCTTGAGCACGACGGTGTTGCCCCAGGCCAGTGCCGGAGCCACCTTCCACGTCTCGAGCATCAGCGGGAAGTTCCACGGTGCGACCGCGGTCACCACCCCGGCCGGCTCGAACCGGGTATAGGCGTGGTGCCCGCTGTCCATCGGCAGAGCGTCGGCGGTGGCGAGCCGGGCGTGATCGGCGAAGAACCGGAGGTTCAGCGCGGCCCGCGGCACGTCGATGCCCTGTCCGTCGCTGATCGGCCTGCCCATGTCGGTGGTGTCAGCCAGCGCCAGCTCGCGCGCGTGCTCGAGGATCAGGTCGGCCAGCCGGTGCAGCAAGCCCCCGCGCTCGGCCCGCCCCATCCGCGGCCACGGGCCCTCGTCGAACGCGCGCCTCGCGGCCGCCACCGCCCGCGCGGCGTCCTCCGGCCCGCCCGAGGCGACCCTCGCCCATGGCCGCCGGGTCCAGGGATCGACCGACTCGAAGCGCGCACCGTCGGCCGACTCGGTGTAGGCGCCGTCGATCACATGCGGGATCAGCTCCATCCGGCCCCTCCTGCCAGGTCCGTGGCGGCGGTCACGTCGGCGTGCCGGCCGCCTCGCGCTCAGCCACGAGCTGCAGCGCCACGTCGATCAGCATGTCCTCCTGCCCGCCCACGTAACCGTGCCGGGCCACGCGCTCGAGGATGTCGTGCACCGGGACGCCGTACCGCTCGGCCGCGTGCTCGGCGTGCAGCAGGAAGCTCGAGTAGACGCCGGCGTAGCCCTGCACGATCGAGGCCCGGTCGGTCCACGGCAGCCGCGGCAGGAACGGCCGGACGATCTCCTCCGCGGCCGCCAGCGTCGCGTGCACGTCGATGCCGGTCTCGATGCCCAGCCTGTCGAAGGTCGCGGCCAGCACCTCGGTGGGGGAGTTCCCCGCGCCGGCGCCGAGCCCGCACAGTGACCCGTCGATCTGCAGTGCCCCGTTCTGGAACGCGAGCACCGAGTTGGCCACGCCCAGGGCGAGGTTCTGATGACCGTGGAAGCCGACCTGCGCCTCGCCGCCGACCTCCGCCATGAGCGCCTGGATGCGTTCCTGCGCGTCGCCGAGCAGGAGCGCGCCGGCGGAGTCCACGCAGTACACGCACTGCGCCCCGGCGTCGACCATGATCCGCGCCTGCCGGGCCAGCTCGGCGGCGCTGGTCCGGTGCGCCATCATCAGGAACCCGACGGTCTCCATGCCGAGGTCCCGGGCGATGCCGAAGTGCTGGATCGAGACGTCGGCCTCGGTGCAGTGGGTCGCGATACGCGCGACCGACGCGCCTGCCTCCCGGGCGCGCTTCAGGTCGGCCATGGTCCCGATGCCGGGCACCAGCAGGATCGCAATCTTGGCCCGGGTGGCCTCCTGCACCGCGGCGCTGATCAGAGTGGTGTCATCGGTCAGCGAGAACCCGTAGTTGAACGACGACCCGCCCAGGCCGTCGCCGTGCGTGACCTCGATGACCGTCACGCCAGCGGCGTCCAGCGCGTGCACCGTGGCCCGCACCTGCTCCTCGGTGAACTGGTGG
>DASYXX010000638.1:0-6829 GCA_035934395.1 Streptosporangiaceae bacterium | reverse complement strand
TCTCGACCTTGCAGCGCAAGGGCTACCTGCGCCGCGACATCAGCAGGCCGCGCACGGTCGAGGTGCGGCTGCCCGGCCACCCCGCGGTCCGGCCGGAGCAGAGCCTCGAAGAGGAGCCGGCCATGGACATCGCGTCCCAGGAGGCGGCCTACGTGCCCATGGTGGGCCGGATCGCGGCGGGCGGTCCGATCCTGGCCGAGCAGTACATCGAAGACATTTTCCCGCTCCCCAAGCAGATAGTCGGCGAGGGGACGCTGTTCCTGCTCAAGGTCGTCGGTGACTCAATGATCAACGCGGCGATCGCCGACGGGGACTGGGTCGTCGTCCGCCAGCAGCCGGACGCCGTGAACGGCGAGATCGTGGCCGCCATGATCGACGGTGAGGCAACCGTCAAGACGTTCAAGCGTTCCGACAGTCACGTCTGGCTGATGCCGCACAACCCGGACTACACCCCGATCCCCGGCAACGACGCCACAATCCTCGGCAAAGTGGTGGCCGTGCTGCGCCGGGTGAAGTAGCACCCCGCAGCCCGAGCCCGGGCGCACCCCGGCAGGTCAGTCCGGCACGACGTTGACCAGCTTCGGCGCTCGCACGATCACCGTGCGCACGGCGCGCCCGTCCAGGGCCCGGCTCACCCCTGGCGTGGCGAGCGCCAGGTCACGCAGCTCGTCCTCGGCGATCCCGGGCGGAACCTCCAGCCGGTCGCGCACCTTGCCGCCCACCTGGACGACGCAGGTCACCAGGTCCTGAACCAGCAGCGCGGGCTCAGCCGACGGCCAGCCCGCCGTGGCGACGGAGCCCTCGTGGCCGAGCAGCTCCCAGCACTCCTCCGCGGGGTACGGCGCGAATAGCGACAGCAGCACGGCCAGGGCCTCGGCCGCCTCCCGCACCGCCGGGTCTGCGGCGCCAGGCCCGGAATCGATCGCCCGGCGGGCGGCCGTGGTCAGCTCCATCAGACGCGCGACAGCCACGTTGAGCCGCCGGGACTCGACCAGTCTGGTGACCTCGTCGATCGTCCGGTGCGTCGCCTTCCGCAGCTCGAGGTCGCCCCGGTCGGGCGTTGATTTTATATCCGTAACGGACGGCGCTGAGGCGGCCCCGGCCTCGGAGGCGATCCGCCAGGCACGGCCCAGGAACTTGACCGACGCCTCGGGACGCACGTCGGCCCAGTCGATGTCGTCGGCGGGCGGGCTGGCGAAGATCATCGTCAGCCGGATCGCGTCCACCCCGTGCGCGGCGAGCTGCTCACCCAGGTCGACCCCGTTGCCCAGAGACTTGGACATCGCCCGCCCCTGGTTGATCACCTGCCCCTGATTCAGCAGCCGGGTGAACGGCTCGTCGAAATCCAGCATCCGCATGTCGTGCAGGACCTTGATGAAGAACCTGCTGTACATCAGGTGCAGGATCGCGTGCTCGCTGCCGCCCACGTACAGGTAGACGGGGTTCCACCGTGCCACCGCGGCAACGTCGAACGGTCCGTTCTCATAGGACGGCGAGCAGTACCGCAGGAAATACCAGGACGAGTCAACGAATGTGTCCATCGTGTCGGTGTCCCGCGTCGCCGGGCCGCCGCACTTCGGGCACTCGGTGTTGACCCAGTCCGCGGCCGCCGCCAGCGGGGAGACCCCCTTCGGCGCCAGGTCCTGGCCGCGCAGGTCGGGCAGCAGAACGGGCAGCTGATCGTCGGGTACGGGAACCTCGCCGCACGCGGGGCAGTACACGATCGGGATCGGCGTCCCCCAGAACCGCTGCCTCGAGACCAGCCAGTCGCGTAGCCGGTAGCTGACCGCGGCGCGGCCCAGGCCGCGCTCGGCCAGGATCTCGGTGATCGCCGCGATCGCCTCGGCCTTCGGCAGCCCGTCGATCGCCCCGGAGTTGATCAGCTTCCCGTCGCCGGGGGTCGCGATCCCGGTCTCCGCCGGGTCGGGCTGATCCGTCTGCACCACGATCCGCACCGGCAGCCCGAACGCCCGGGCGAAGTCCAGGTCCCGCTGGTCGTGTGCGGGCACGGCCATGATCGCGCCGGTGCCGTAGTCCGGCAGCACGTAGTCGGCGGCCCACACCGGGATGCGTTCGCCGTTGACCGGGTTGTTGGCGTACCGGCCCAGGAAGACGCCGGTCTTCTCGCGCTCCGTGGCCTGGCGCTCGATGTCGGTCAGCTTGCGCACCTGGGCCAGGTACTCCTCGAGCTCGCCCCGCCGCTCCGGAGCGCACACCTCCTCGGCCAGCGGCGAGTCGGCGGCGATCACGAAGAATGTCGCGCCGTAGAGGGTGTCCGGGCGCGTGGTGAACACGGTGACCGGCTCGTCACGGCCCTCGATCGTGAACTGCACCTCGGCGCCCTCGCTGCGGCCGATCCAGTTGCGCTGCATCAGCAGCACCGGGTCGGGCCAGTGTCCTTCCAGCGCCGCCATGTCCTCCAGCAGCCGGTCGGCGTATTCGGTGATCTTGAAGTACCACTGGGTCAGGACGCGCCTGACGACCTCGGAGCCGCACCGCTCGCAGCGGCCGGCGATCACCTGCTCGTTGGCCAGGACCGTCTGGTCGACCGGGCACCAGTTGACGTAGCCGTCCTTGCGGTAGGCCAGCCCGCGCTCGTAGAAGCGCAGAAACAGCCACTGGTTCCAGCGGTAGTAACCGGGATCACAGGTGTGCAGCCGCCGGGACCAGTCGAAGGAGACCGCGTACCGCCGGAACGAGGCCGCCTGGGTCTCGATGTTGGCGTAGGTCCAGTCGGCCGGGTGAGAGTTGTTCCTGATCGCGGCGTTCTCGGCGGGCAGGCCGAACGCGTCCCAGCCGATGGGGTGCAGCACGTTGAACCCGCGCTGGAAGAAGTAGCGCGCGACCGCGTCCCCGATGGCGTACGCCTCGGCGTGGCCCATGTGCAGGTCACCGGACGGATACGGGAACATGTCCAGCAGGTACCTGCGCTGCCGTCCGTCCCGCGGGTCGTCGCTGGCCCGGAACAGGTCCATCTCGGCCCACCGTGCCTGCCACTTCGCCTGCACTGCGCGCGGGTCGTAGTGCTCGCGCGCGGCATCGCGTCCTGCCCGGTCCGCGGCGGCGTGCCGCTCCAGTTCCGCGTCCTCAGCCGCCTTCATTGGTTCCTCACGATGTGGCTAGATCCGGATGCATCCCGGGCCGTCTCCCGCGGACAGATGGTTAAAAAGAGAGCGCCCCTCGGTCACGAGGGGCAGCCGCGCCAACGACGGGTCAGTGGGCGCGGCTAGGTAAGGAGCAGCCGGGCGAAACGCACGGTCTCAGGGTAGCGCACCGGCGTCCGCCGCCGCGCCACGCGGAGCCAATCACAGCAGCCGACCTGGGCCGGCGCGTGCCCGCGCCGCCACCGGGCACAACATCCCGAGGGCCCGCCATCGGGGCGGGCGGGCCGCCCGTTTTGCGCCTTTCTCGGCTCCTGGGCGGGCCCCGCCCGTGTGGTGGATGGCCCATCGTCCCCCCTCTATTGGGGACGATGGGCCATCGACCACAATAAAGCAGGAACTCGAGGCGGATAACTGCCGCCTTTCTGCAAAGCGGCCAACCCAATTCCGGTCAATGCCCGTCCGCGCCTCAGACGGCGTGTTCCGGATTTCATCTTGACCGCCGGACGCGCCGCCAATAATGTCGTCTTACCCATCCATGATGCTGTCCGCGGCACCGCCACTGGGGAAGACGGAGGCGGTGGGAGATCCCGCCTGTGCCAGCCTGCGGCGCGCTCACGGCTGGGCAGGCCACCGGGGAGATCAGGCCAGTTTCGGGGGAACAATGGATATTCGGTCGCGCGCGGAGTCCTTGCGGCCAATTCGGTATATTCTGAATCACCGGCACCGTGATCACGATCTGGAATCCGCCGAGCCTGGATCCCTGTCAATGCCGCCGCATGGCGATCGAGGGAAAGCCGTGGGGGTCGCTGCCCCCGGTTCCGGGCCGATCGCGATCGTCGGCATGGGATGCCGTTTCCCCGACGCTGATGACCCGGCCACGCTTCTCGACCTGGTGCTGACCGGTCGCAGGGCGTTCCGCAGGCTGCCGCCGTCCCGGCTCGAGCTGACCGACTACTACAGCGCCGACCGGGCCACCCCCGACGCGACGTACAGCGCCCGGGCGGCCCTGCTCGAGGGCTGGCAATTCGACCTGGGGGCGTTCGGCGTTCCTGCCGCCGTCTACCAGGCCGCCGACCCCTCGCAGTGGCTCGCGCTGGAGACCACGGCGCGCGCGCTCGCAGCGGCGGGGTTCGTCATGGGCGAGGGCCTGACCCGGAGCCGCACCGGGGTCATCATCGGCAACACCCTGACCGGGGACGCCTCGCGCGCCGCCGCGATGCGGCTGCGCTGGCCCTACGTCCGGCGCGTGCTGGCCGAGTCGCTCGCGGCCGGCGACATTCCCCGCGAGCGCGCGATACCGGTGCTGCGGCACGCGGCGCAGCGGTACCTGGCGCCATTCCCCGCGATCACCGACGAGACCCTCAGCGGCAGCACGTCCGCGGGCATCGCATCCCGGATCTGCGGTTACTTCGGGTTCCGCGGCGGCGGTTACGCGGTGGACGGCTCGCATGCGTCGTCGCTGCTCGCGGTGGCGTCCGCGTGCACCGCGCTGGCCGCCGGGGATCTCGACGTCGCCCTGGCCGGCGGCGTGGATCTCAGCCTCGACCCCCTCGAGCTCGTGGGGCTGGCCAAGACCGGCGTCCTGGCCCGCGGCGACATGCGCGTCTACGACGAGAGCCCGACCGGGTTCCTGCCCGGGGAGGGCTGCGGCATGGTCGTGCTGATGCGATCGGCCGACGCCCGCCTGGCCGGCCTGCCCGTGTACGCCGAAATCGCCGGCTGGGGCGCGTCGTCGGCGGGCCCGGCCAGCATGGCCGTGCCCGACGCCTCCAGCCAGCTCCTCGCGCTGTACCGCGCCTACGAGCGGGCCCGGATCGCGCCGGCCGACGTGCAGCTGATCGAAGGGCACGGCGCGGGAACCGCGGCGGCCGACGCCACAGAGCTGTCCGCGCTCGCCGAGCTGCGTTCCGGCGCCGGGCGGGCTGCCGCCCTCGGCTCGATCAAGGCCAACATCGGGAACACCAAGGCGGCGGCCGGCGCGGCGGGCCTGATCAAGACCGTGCTCGCGATGAGCACCGGGATCATTCCGCCGACCACCGGCGTCAGCCGGCCGCATCCGCTGCTGCGCGGCGGTGACGTCGCCCTGCGGCTCCCGCGCGCGGCCGAGCCCTGGCCGGACGGGACCCGGATCGCCGGGGTCAGCGGCATGGGGCCCGGCATCAACGTCCACCTGGTGCTCCGCAGCGAGCCAACCCGCGGGCGCCACGCGCGCAGGGCACGCGTCGCCCCGGCGGCCCCGCCCAGCTCGTCATCCCCCGTTACCGCCGCCGGACCTGCGGTCAAGTCGGCAAAAGCGGCGCCCGGGGCCGGGACATACGCCGACGCGGAGGCCACGGGCACGAGGGCCGCCGCGCCTGCGGCGGCAACGCCCGTGGTCCGGGCGGCAGCCATCACACCGGCGGTCAGCGGCGGGCCGCCGCGGCCCTACACCTTCCTGCTGCACGCCCCAGACCGGGGCGCCATGGACGCGCTCCTGGCCCGGGTTGCCCACGTGGCGCCGTGGCTGTCCGACGCGGAGATGGGCGACCTTGCCTGCCAGCTGGGCCGTGACGCCGCGCACCAGGGTCCGGTGCGGATCGCGCTCGTCGCCACCAGCCAGGACCAGCTGGCCCGGCTGGCCGGCCAGGCCTCGGCCCTGCTGCCGGGCATGACCGACGGCGCGCTGGTCATGCGGCCGGGAATCTTCGCCGCCGACGGCGGCGACGGCCGGGTCACGCTGCTGATTTCCGAGCCGGGCGGCCCGGGGAGCCCGTTCCGGCCGCTGTCGGCGCTGCGGTGGCTCGACCTGCTCGGCATCCGCACCACGGTCGCGGTCGGGTTCGGCCACAGCGAGCTCGCCGGGCTGGTCTGGGCCGGCTGCCTCAGCGAAACGGCGGCCGCCGCGCTCGAGGCCAAGCGCAAAGAGATATTTAACGCCACTGAGCGAGCCGAGGGGCCCAGCGCCGCCCGGGGTGAGGAGAGGCGAGCGACCCAGGAGCGAGCGACGAGGGAAGGCGGTACCAGCGAAGGGGGAATGGGGAGGCGGGTGGGGCCCCGAGACGAGCGGGAAGCACCAGCTCCCGGCCGGGAGCCCGAGACCGACCCTGCCTCCGGCGGCTGCGGGGGGTCGGCCGGCCCGGCCGGTACTGCCGAGGATCGCGCTGGCCAGGTGCGCCAGGCCGTGGGCAAGGTCGCGATCGCGGCGCCTCGGCACCGCCTGATCTCGGCCAGCATCGGCCGCGAGATCGCCACGGCCGCCGACGTGGCGGATCTCCTGTGCGCCGATCTCGACTGCCCGACCGGCCTCGAGCACGCGCTGAACGCCGGTGCCATCGACGCCACGCTGCTGCTCGAGACCGGACCGGGCCAGGTCCTGATCGAGGCGGCATCCGTGCTCTGTGAGGTCCCGGGAGTCAGCCTGGGCGCGGGCAGCGGCGCAGATGCCGCCCGGGCCGCGGCCGCCCTCTTCGCGGCCGGCGCGCTGGACCATCCCGGCAGGTTCTTTGCCGGGATGCCGTGGCGGTCGATCGACATCTGGCGCGACCTGGAGTTCATCACCAGCCCGTGCCAGGCCCCGCTCCCCGCCGCGGCACCAAGATCCATAACGTCCAGGGACCCGGGGCGGAGCGCCGCTGACTCGGGGCAGGGCGTTGTCCCGCGCGCCGACATCCCGGCTGCCACGCCGCTGACCGCGGCCGCAGCCACGGCGCAGCGCGCGGCCGCTGCCGCCGCCGGGCGCGCCCGCG
>DASYXX010000634.1:0-1768 GCA_035934395.1 Streptosporangiaceae bacterium | reverse complement strand
GGGGCGGGCGGGAGCGGCTCGCGCCAGTCCTCCTCGACGGGCAGCCCCACGACCTCGCTCGCCCGCAGCGCGACCCGGCGGTGGCCGTCGGGCGCCAGGTGCAGCCGGTCCAGGCTCCACGCCCGCGGGTCCGCGAGCGCTCGCATCGACCACAGGTCGACGAGCAGGCAGCCGCGCTGGTCGGCGATCGCCCGCAGGTGCATGTTGTAGGCGGCGATCTTGCCCCGGATGAGACGGATCAGCGGGAACGTGCGCGGGTCGAAGCCGGTGAACACCAGCACCTGGCACCCGGCCCGGCGCAGCCGGGCCACGGCCTCATCGAACACCCGGGCCATCGCGTCGGGATCGGCCCGGGGCCGGAGCAGGTCGTTGCCGCCGGCGGCGAGGCTGACCAGATCCGGCGCCATCGCGACCGCGCGGGGCACCTGGTCGTCCGCGACCTCCCGGAGCATCCTGCCGCGGATCGCGAGGTTCGCGTAGCGCAGGCCGGGACGGTCAGCGGCCAGACGCTCGGCGAACCTGTCGGCCCAGCCGCGGTAGCCGCTGCCGTCGGGGTACGGGTCGCCGAGGCCTTCGGTGAAGCTGTCGCCCAGCGCGACGAAGGCGCCGGCTCCCGGCATCGCGTCCCACATTGGCCCAAGGCTAGCGGTACAGCTCAGAGCCGGCCCTCCTGCAGGGCGCTGCTCATGGCCAGCACGCCCGCGACGGTCAGGTCCAGGGCCGGGCTCAGTGCGGTCGGCCACGTCGATAGCTTGGCCACCACCGTCTGCGACGGCACGTGCACGAAGACGTTCTGCCCGTTGATGCCGGACGCGTGGAAGAACGGGATGCCCGGGTCGCGGACCCACCAGCAGTTGCGGTAGTGCGCCCCCGGCGGGTATCCGGGCGGCCGGTCCGCGCCGCCGAACGCCGCCGCGCCGTCGGGGGCGCCGCGGATGGTGTCGTCCACCCACGCCTCCGGCACGATGGCCCGGTCCGCGACCCGCCCGCGCTGCAGGAACAGCTGGCCGAACCGGGCCGCGTCGCGCAGGGTCGCGGAGATGCCGCCGTCGGCCATCGGGTTGCCGCGTGCGTCGACCGTGACCTCCGCGTCGAACTCGGCGCCCATCGGCTGCCACAGCTCGCGCGCGATGAGCTGGTGCAGCCGTGCCCCGGCCGCCCGCTCGATCACCCAGGCCAGCACGTCGGTGAGGATCGAGCGGTAGCGGAACGGGCCGCCGTGCGGCCCGTCGTTCGCCAGCGTGGCGAAGTAGCCGAGCGCGTCCTCCGGCCTCGGCCGCCCGTCGTCCGGCCGCCACAGGTACACCCGCTCGTACGTGCGCACGTCCGCCTCGGGGTTGTCGTAGCTCTCGTCGAACCGGGTGCCCGCCCGCATGTCCAGCAGGTCCTGCACGGCCGCGCCCTCGAACGAGGTGCCGCCGAGGTCAGGGACGATCTCCTCGACGCGGGCGGAGACGTCGAGCTCGCGCCGGCCCGCCAGGATCCCGGCGACCGCCGAGGTCACCGACTTGGATACGGACATCAGCAGATGCGGGACATCCGGCGCCATGTCGTTGAAATAGTGCTCGGCCAGGATCTCGCCCTGGTGCAGCACCAGGAACCCGTCGGTGTAGGTCTCCGCGAGCAGCTCGGCCATGGTCAGCTCGCGGTCCTGCGCGCGGAACCTGAAGCCGAGCACATCGCGCTCGGCGCGCGGCAGCGGCCAGGCCTGGCCGACAGGAGCGCGGGCGATCCTCGCCGTCGGGATCAGCTCGCGGACATGCTGGAA
>DASYXX010000632.1:0-3292 GCA_035934395.1 Streptosporangiaceae bacterium | reverse complement strand
CGCCCGGCTGGCCGCGGCCATAGCCGACGCGGACTGCGTGAGCACCGCGCCAGCCACCCCGGCGGCCTCGATCGTGACGGTCATGAGCTCTCCCGGCGCCCAGTGACCGGTTCCGTGCCGCGCGGACCAGATCCCGCCCGGGCGGCCGGAACTCCGGACGCAGGTGATGGCAGCGTATCCGCCCAGATCAGGCGGTGCCAGACCGCCGCCCTGAGTGGCTCGACCAGTCGCCGCGCTGATACAACCGACACCATGAGCACCGAGCCAGCAGCCCAGCAAGCCGAGCGAACGGCGCCGCCGGCGGCCAGGCGGATCCCGCACGAGCGCACTTTCCACGGCGACACGTTTACCGACGACTACGCGTGGCTGGCCGACCCCGGCGATCCGCAGACGATCGCCTTCCTCGAGGCCGAGAACGCCTACACCGAGGCGGCGACCGCCGGCCAGGCGGGGCTGCGCGACGCGATATTCGGCGAGATCAAGGCCCGGACCCAGGAAACCGACCTGTCCGTGCCGGTCCGCAAGGGCGGCTGGTGGTACTACGGGCGGACGGTGGAAAGTAAACAGTACCCGCTGTACTGTCGGCGGGCCGTGCGGCCCGACGACGTCGGCCCGCCGATGAGCCAGGACGGCGCGCCGCTCGACGGCGAGGAGGTAATGCTCGACGGCAACGAGCTCGCGGGCGACCAGAAGTTCTTCTCGATCGGCGCCTTCAGCGTCAGCCCCGACGGCCGGCTGCTCGCGTACTCCACGGACTTCACCGGCGGCGAGCGCTTCACCCTGCGAGTGAAGGACCTGGTCACGGGGGAGACTGCCGCGGACGAGATCCCGGACACGTTCTACGGGGCGGCCTGGTCGCGGGAGGGCTCGGCGCTGTTCTACGTCACCGTTGACGAGGCCTGGCGGCCGTACCGGGTATGGCGGCACAAGGTCGGCACGCGAGCGTCCGAGGACGTGATCGTCTACGAGGAGGCCGACGAGAAGTTCTGGGTCGGCGTCTGGCTCGCGCGCAGCGAGCGTTACGTGTTCATATCGACCGCGAGCAAGCTGACCAGCGAGGCGTGGCTGCTGGACGCCGCGCGGCCGGACGGTGAGTTCCGCGTGGTGATGCCGCGCCGGCCCGGCGTGGAGTACGGCGTCGAGCATCAGGTCCGCGCGGACGGCACCGACCGCCTGCTGATCCTGCACAACGATCATGCGGAAAACTTCGAGCTCGCTCAGGCCCCCGCGGCTGACCCGTCCGCGTGGACGCCAGTCATCGGCCACCGTGAGGACACCCGGCTGCTCGGCGTCGAGGCGTTCGCCGAGTACCTGGTCGTCCACCTGCGCCGAGACGGGCTGACCGGGCTGCGCATCCTGCGCCAGGACGGGGCCGAGCACGAGGTCGCGTTCGGCGAGCCGGTCTACACGGTCGCGCCGGGAGACAACCGCGAGTACGAGACCCGCCTGTTCCGCCTGGGCTACACCTCGCTGGTCACCCCGGAATCGGTCTACGACTGCGACATGACGACCGGCGAGCTCATCCTGCGCAAGCGCCGCGCGGTACTGCCGCTGCCCGGCGGGACCGAGTACGACCCAGGCGACTACGAGCAGCACCGCGAGTGGGCCACCGCCGCCGACGGCACGCGGATCCCGATCTCGCTGGTGTGCGGGAAGGGGACGCCCCGCGATGGCAGCTCCCCGTTCCTGCTCTACGGGTACGGCAGCTACGAGATCTCGGTGGACCCGAGCTTCGACATCCGGCGGCTCTCCCTGCTGGACCGGGGCTTCGGCTACGCGATCGCGCATGTCCGCGGGGGCGGGGAGCTGGGCCGCCGCTGGTATGACAAAGGCAAGATGCTGCACAAGATCAACACGTTCACCGACTTCGTCGCCTGCGCCGAGCACCTGGTACGGCAGGGCTGGACGAGCACCGGCCGGCTGGTGGCCCGCGGCGGCTCCGCGGGCGGCCTGCTCGTGGGCGCGGCCGTCAACATCGCCCCGCAGGCCTTCGGCGGCATCGTCGCCCTGGTCCCGTTCGTAGACGCGCTGACCTCCGTCCTGGACCCGTCCCTGCCGCTGACCGTGGGCGAGTGGGAGGAGTGGGGCGACCCGCTGCACGATCCCGAGGTCTACGCGTACATGAAGGCCTACTCGCCGTATGAGAACGTCAGTGACCAGACCTACCCGCCGATCCTGGCGTTGACCAGCTTGCACGACACCCGCGTGCTCTATACCGAGCCGGCGAAGTGGATCGCCAGGCTGCAGGCCACCGGCCACGGCGGCCCGTTCCTGCTCAAGACCCAGATGACCGCCGGGCACGGCGGCCGGAGCGGCCGCTACGACGCCTGGCACGAGGAAGCCTTTGTCCTCGCCTGGATCGCGGCCACCGCGCACGCCAGCGCGCGCTGACCTACACCAGCGACTTCAGATGGAGCAGCCGCTTCGCTGCCGTGATCAGGCTGGTGTCGCCCCACAGCATTTGCTGCGGCATTCCGCCAACCGTGACGTCCACGGTCAGGCACCCGGTCGGGCTGACCACCGCCGGGGCCGCCGCCGGGACCGCCGGGACGAAGGTGAAGCGGACCGTGGCGAGCATGGCCGGGCAGTTCGGTGGCTGATACGGGGCGCCGGGCAGGCCGTTCGCCAGCCCTGCCAACCGGGCGATGACCACCCCGGAGGTGACGGTCCGGGTCACGGTGCGCGGCTGCGGGTTGAAGAGCATGGCTGTAACCCGCACCGCGCGGTAGCGGCGTGCGTTGAGGTACTCGGCGGCGGTCCGGCGCGGGTACCAGATCGCCTCCGCGTCCGCGCGTAGCAGCGACCCGCCGCCCGCGCCGGGCACCACGGCGGTGGCGAGTTCGGCTTCGTTGACTCCCTCCGGCAGCGAACGGGGCGCGAAGCTCAGGCTGTACATCGTGACGCCGCTGGGATCCCACCCCTGGCCGGTGCCGTTCCACCGCATCCCGGGCGGTACGTGCGCTTTCAAGAAGCTCTGCACGGCCGCCATTGGCTCGCGGAGCGAGAACACCTCGTGGACGTCGGCCTGGTGAGGGCTCCCGGACGGGATCTGCGGCTGGCGCAGCAGTTGCGGCAGCGCCCGAAGGTGGACCTGCCGCGCGCCGGGCGGCAGGACCAGCCGGGACAGTAGCGTCTCGGCGTAAGCACGCGCGCGCGACCGTGATCCGGCCGGCGGGAGCGGCCCACCCGCAAGCTCCCGGTCCGGTGCGGCGGCGGGCCGTGCCTGGAGCGGCAGGTCTCCCGACGGAACCCGCCCGCAGCCCGCCATGAGCGCGGCGGCCGCCGTCAGCAT
>DASYXX010000630.1:0-14991 GCA_035934395.1 Streptosporangiaceae bacterium | reverse complement strand
GCGCGACAGGCGCAGGCCCACCTCGGCGGTGCCCTCCGGCAGGTCCGCCATCATCCAGCTGGAGTAGCCCACCGTGACGACCGTGCTCAGCCTCGGCCGGCCGTCGACGCACTCGATGCCGCATTTCATCCAGACCCGCTCATCGGCGCGCAGCATGAGCCCGGCCTGGTCGTACTGGCCGCGGAAGGTGCCGCGGACCACGGCGGCCACGTCCACGTCGCCCGGGGCCACCTGCCCGTAGACGTGACCGTTGTCGCGGGTGTAGCCATACCCGGTGACCCGCCAGAAATCCGTCCCGGGATCGGCGCTGACCTGCAGGACGCCGCCCGTCCGCTGCCACCCGGCCGGCTCGTTAAGCCATTGCATAAGGGAAGCTTGCCAGCTGGGTAGTCTCGGCAGCATGGGCAAACGTCATCAAGCGCGGAGCGACGGCACTGGCACCGACCTGGGGACGGAGGCAAGAAGGGTTCAGCTGACCGACGCCGAGTGGAAGCAGCGGCTCACGCCCGAGGAGCACCGCGTGCTGCGCCAGGCGGGTACCGAGGCACCGTTCACCGGTGAGTACACGGACACCAAGACCGAGGGCGTCTACCGCTGCCGCGCCTGCGGGGCGGAGCTGTTCCGCTCGGACGCGAAGTTCGAGTCCCACTGCGGGTGGCCCAGTTTCTACCAGCCCACCGGCGACGACGCGGTGGTGCTGCTCGAGGACCGCTCGTTCGGGCAGCTGCGCATCGAGGTCCGCTGCGCGGCCTGCGACTCGCACCTCGGTCACGTCTTCGAGGGCGAGGGCTACCCGGTGCCCACCGACCAGCGGTGGTGCATCAACTCGGTCTCGCTGACCCTGGAGCCCGCCGGAGACGAGTGACAAACCCATTATTCATAACGCGCCCGGTGCCGGGCGCGCAGAACGTGCCCCCGGCACCGGGCGTTATTACGTGATCAGAACGTGGCTGTCAGGCCCGCACGGGCTGCCCCGTGATCGGGTCGAGGAACAGCGTCCTGGCGCCGTGATGATCGAAGTCGAACATCGGCACCAGCGACCCGGCGATGGCGTCGAAGGAGCCGCTGATCCTCGGCAGCCCCCAGTTGTCCTCGATGAACCTGATCATCGAACTCTGGTCCGTGATGTTGTGCGCGACGAAGTTGCGCTTGGCCAAGGGCGAGATGACCAGCAGCGGCAAGCGGGGCCCGTAGCCGCACCGACCGTTCAGGCCGGCCAGCGGCGGGTTCGCGGTGGGGTTGCCGCACAGGCCAGTGCCGGTCAGGAAGTCCTGCACCGACGCGGACGCGTTGTGGACGCCGCTGAACACGTGGTCGTACCAGCCGTCGGAGTCGTCGTAGGAGATGACGACCGCGGTGCTCGACCAGTCCGGGGTGTGCTCCAGCGCGTTGATCTCGTCGACGACGAACTTCTGCTCGTCGAGCGGGTCGGAGTAGCCGGCGTGGCCGTCCTGGAACCCAGGTGCCTTGAGGAAGCTCACGGCCGGAAGGTGATCGGGTGAGATGAACCCGCGCGCGATGGCGCCCACCAGCGCGTTGAAGTCGCTCGTGTCGTACTGGTGGTTGGCCGTGTCGAACTGGGGGACGCCGCTGACGAAGGTCTGGGTGTCCGTACCGATCGCGGCCAGCGACGCCGGCGCCAGGTGGTGCGGGTTGGCCGTCGAGGCGTAGTACTGGAACGGCTCGTGGTGCGGGATGTAGTCGTCCTTCCAGCCCCAGTTGGTTCCGGTGCCGCCGATGCCCGCGCCGATCGGGCTCACGGCGTTGCACAGGCCCTGGTCAGAGGCCGGCTTGGTGGCGAACTTGCCCTTGAACTCGTCGGGGATGAACGTGCTGGTGGGCTGGGTGCCGCCGGTCGCGGCGGCGAAGGTGGTGGTGGGCCGGAAGCCGCCCTGGAACCAGCCCCAGCTCAGCCCGGCCGCGTTCAGCTCGTCGCCGATGTTCTGGCCGGTCAGCGACGCCGCATCCCGGACCGAGCAGTCGTCGTAGAAGGGCTGGGCGTCGTTGACCAGCGAGAGGCCGCCCTTGCCGTTGGACACCGTGTCCCCGTTGGTGTCGGCGCCGTTGATCGTCTTCCCGACGGTGCCGGTGTTACCCGAGATGAGGTTGAGCGCGCCCGGCGAGGACGGCCCGAAGGTGGTGTTGAACGAGTTGTCGCTCATCGCGAAACGCTGGGCGTAGTTCCAGAACGCGGTCACCGTGTTGCCGTCGTAGTAGTTCATGACGTCGCTGGCCTTGCACGGCTGGCCGACCGCGCTGGTGCCCGACCCGTTGCCGACGGACGTGATGAACTTGTCCATCTTCCCGGCGTCAAACGCTTTCTGCTCGTCGGGGTAGGCGTGGTCCTGGTCGCAGGTCAGCACGTCGGCGATGTTGGCCGGGTCCAGGCGGCGCGGGTTGACCCCGTTGGGGTTGTTGGTCAGCAGGGTGCCGGTGCCCCCGGCACCGGGAGTGTCGGCCAGGTTGTTCACCGTCGGGGTGTGCCTGGATGCGTGGAACGGCTGGCCAGAGGTGTTAGACGCCTTCGGGTAGGTGCCGAAGTAATGGTCGAAGGAGACGTTCTCCTGGAAGATGATCACGAGGTGCTTGATCGGCGTGGCGGTGCCCGAATGGTGGCTGCCACCGACGGCGGCGGCCACACTGCTCGCCCCGACGAGGCCGAGGGCTGCTGTCGCCAGCGCGCCGGCGACGGCATAAACCCTGCGTGGTGCATGCATACCTGGCTCCTTTGCGGCTTGCGCGCTGCTGCTACCAACCATGGACCTGCGGGGGGTCGGTCGCTACCCGAATGGCGGGCCCGAGGAGCCTAGAACGGCCCGCTGCCGTACCAGTGACAGGACGCTGGCCGGGTTGCGACGGCTGGCTTAATGCCAGCTGAACACCGGGGCGGGGCGAGCCGGAGGGGCGCGGCGGCGCCTGGGGTGAGGAGAGGCGGAGGCGGCGAGGAGCGAAGCGACGAGCGACGAGGGAAGGTGCTGCCTCAGGGGTGCCCCGTAGGCGAGCGGAAACACAGCAGAATGGCGTCATGGCCCGGGCCAACGATGACGTCGCCGACCTGCTGAGCGAGTACGCCGACCTGCTGCTGATTACCGGCGGCGACGCGTTCCGGGCCCGCGGCTACGCCAAGGCCGCCCGGGCCGTGGCCGGGTACTCGGGTGACGTCGCGCAGCTCGACGCCGCGGCGCTGCGGCGCATCCCCGGGGTGGGCGCGTCGATCGCCGACAAGATCACCGAGTACCTGCAGACCGGCGCGATAAGGGCGCTGGAGGAGCGGCGCGCCGAGATCCCGGCCGGCGTGCGGGAGCTGACCAGGATCCCGGCGCTCGGGCCCAAGCGCGCCCTGCAGCTCTACCGCGAGCTGCAGGTCAGCTCGGTGGACGAGCTGGTCGCCGCGATCTCCGGCGGGAAGCTCCGGGACCTGAAGGGGTTCGGGGCCCGCAGCGAGGACCGGATCCTGCACGGCATCGAGATCATGGAGCAGGCCGCGCGGCGCGTGCCGCTGAACGTCGCGATGGACACCGCCGAGGCCGTGGTCGCGGCCATCGGCGCGGCCCCGGGCTGCGCCCGCTGCGCCTACGCGGGCTCGCTGCGCCGGATGCGGGAGACCATCGGCGACGTCGACATCCTCGCCGCCGCGCGGTCGCCCGCGGATGCGCGGCCGCTGATGGACACGTTCACCGCGCTGGGCGACGTGGCGGAGGTGATCGCGTCGGGTGACGCGAAGACGTCCGTCAGAACGTCCCGCGGCCTGCAGGTAGACCTGCGCGTGGTCCCGCCGGACGCGTGGGGCGCCGCGCTGCAGTACTTCACCGGCTCACAGGCGCACAACGTGCGCACCCGCGAGATCGCGGTCCGCAAGAGGCTGAAGCTGTCGGAGTACGGCCTGTTCGACGCCGTCAGCGGCGACCTGATCGTGTCCGGGACCGAGGAGGAGGTGTACCGCAGGCTCGGGATGTCCTGGATACCGCCGGAGCTGCGCGAGGACACCGGCGAGATCGAGGCGGCGGCCCGCGGCGAGCTGCCGGCTCTCGTGGCGGGCGGCGACATCCGCGGCGACCTGCACACGCACACCAACCTCACCGACGGCGTGGCCTCGCTGGAGGACATGGTCGCGACCGCGGCCGGCCGCGGCTACGAGTACTACGCGATCACCGATCACGCGCCGAACCTCGTCATGCAGCGGATGACCACCGAGAAGATGCTCGCCCAGCGGGAGCAGGTCCGCGCGCTCGTCGCGGGGGGCGCGGGGTGCGGCGGTCCTGGAGCCGGGCCGATGACGCTGCTGCACGGCACCGAGCTGAACATCGCCCCGGACGGGACCGTGGACTGGCCGGCCGAGCTCCTCGACGGGTTCGACGTCTGCGTGGCCTCGGTGCACTCCCACTTCGACCAGCCCCGGCGGGAGATGACCCGGCGGTTCGTCGCGGCCTGCGAGAACCCGCACGTGAACATCATCGGCCACCCCACGGCCCGCAAGATCGGCAAGCGCGCTCCGGTCGACGTGGACTTCGCCGAGCTGTTCCGGGCCTGCGCCAGGACCGGCACCGCGCTGGAGGTGAACGCGCACCCCGACCGGCTCGACCTGCCGGCCGACCATATCCGCGCGGCAAGGGACGCCGGGGTCCGGTTCGCCATCGACAGCGACGCGCACTCCACCCAGCACCTGGGGTACCTGCGCTACGGCGTCGGCACCGCGCGCCGCGGCTGGCTGACGCCCGGCGACGTGATCAACACCTGGCCGCTGCCGCGGCTGCGGGCGTTCCTGCGTAAGAGTCGTTAGCGCAGGGCCTTGGCCGGGCTATCCCAGATAGCGCTGCCCGGCCGTGGCGGTCGGGGCCCCGCAGCCGTGGTTGCCGGGCAGCCCCATCCCGTCCTGCGCCTCGGTGGCCTTGTCGCAGGTACGCCAGCGCCAGTGGTAGGCGTCGCTGCCGATGTCGAACGAGAACGTGACGGTTATGTCGTACTCGGTGGACGAGACTCGCTGCGCGGCGCTGACCTGGCCGTTGCCTGCGCCCAGGCTCATCACAGACGGCGCCGCGGGCTCTATGGCCGGGGCCAGGTTGATGGCGAAGTACGGGTACCACTGCTTGGCGATCTCGGCGCTCAGCACCGAGGCCGGCACGAAGACCCGGATCGTGATCGACTCATGGCAGACCGGCCGCCCGCACGTCGGGGTGCCTGAGTTCGTCGCGCTCGGCGCGACGTAGACGGTGGTGGTCGCCGAGGTCGCGACCGGCGAGGTCGCGGTGGCGCTGGCGAACACCTCGACCTTGTAGCGCGTGGCCAGGCTCGGCGTCACCTGGAACGAGTAGCTGGCCGTCCCGGCGGTCGGCTGCAGCGCGACCGACCCGGCCTGCGCCGGCGTGCCCCCGAAGGGGAACCGCAGAGCGTACAGCCGCGCGACCTCGCCGCTGCCGGTGTCCTTGACCGTGCCGGACAGGGTCGCGCTCGAGTTCGTCCCGCCCAGGTACACCACGTAGACGTCGCCGGTCACCGGCGCGAGCGCCGAGCTGGCGGAGATCGTGGCCACCAGGGCCGGCGAGGGGGGGCGCGGATGGTGGACAACGGTATGGTGACCGGTCGCGACGACCACCGCGACCACGGCCCCCACCACCAGGACCGCCGCCGTCCCGAGCGCGACCGCGACCGTGCGGCCGCGTCCGCGCCGCCGAGGTCCCGGAAACCCGCCGCCGGGGACGTAGCCGCCCGGCTGACCGAACCCCCCGCCCGGCTGCATCACCGGCGTGGCGGCCCCGCCGCCGGCGTACCCGCCCGGCTGCATCACCGGCGTGGCGCCCCCGCCGCCGGCGTACCCGCCTGGCTGACCGAAGCCGGCGCCGGGCTGCATCACCGGCGTCGCGGGCCCCCCACCCGGGTACCCGCCGGGCTGACCGAACCCTGCGCCGGGCTGACCATAACCCGCACCCGGCTGACCGAAGCCGGCGCCCGGCTGCATCACCGGCGTGGCGGCCGCTCCGCCCGGCGTGTTCGCGTAATTCGGCGGCTGGGTCGCGGCCACGGCCGGGCCGGCCTGCTGCGCCCAGCCCCCGGCGTCCGGCCAGGCGGTCTGGGTCGGCAGGCGATCCGGCCCCACCGGCCCGGGGCCGGTGTCGTACGGCTGGAGCCCGAGCGCGGTGCGCAGCGCGTCGGCGAACTCCCGGCAGCTGGTGTAGCGCTCCCCCGGCGTCTTGGCCAGCGCCTTCGCCAGGACGCCGTCGGCCGCGGGCGGAAGGTCGGGCCGCAGCGCCGTGAGCCTCGGCGGCGGCGCCGACAGCTGCGCGTACATGACCGCCACGGCCTCGTCCCTGCGGAACGGCGGCGCGCCGGTCAGCAGCTCGAACGCCGAGCAGGCCAGCGCGTACTCGTCGGCCCGCCCGTCGGCCGGCTGGCCCGCGATCTGCTCCGGGGAGACGTAGTCGGGGGTGCCGAGGAACTCGCCCTTGCGGGTCAGCCCGCTCGAGGACACCGCGGCCTTGCTGAGCCCGAAATCGGACAGGTACACGTGGTCCGGCCGACCCCGCACGACGTCCACCAGCATGTTCGCGGGCTTGACGTCACGGTGCAGCAATCCGGCGGCGTGCGCGGCATCCAGCGCCGACGCCACTGGCGAGATGATCGCCGCCGCCCGCCAGGGCGGCATCGGGCCCTCGCGGTGCACGAGCGTGCGGGCATCGCCGCCGGGCACGTAGCGCATCGCGATGAACAGCACTCCGTCCGCCTCGCCGGCCTCGTAGACCGGCACGATGTGCGGATCGTCGACCGCGGCCGCCGCCCGCGACTCCCGGATGAACCGCTGCCGGAACCCCTGGTCCATGCCCAGGGCCGGCGCCAGGACCTTGAGCGCGACCATCCGGCCCAGCCGTTCGTCGCGCGCCAGGAACACCTCGGCCATGCCGCCGCGGCCGATCTGCCCTTCCAGGCGGTATCCCGCGATCCGCGAGCCCACCCCGACGCCGGTTCTGAAGCCTGCTACGTCTCCGTCAACCTCGTCATTCACCCGTGCCTCCACCGCTCGCGTGCCGTCTAGCGTCCCCCCCTCCGCTGACAGCGGCGGACCCTCGGGGCCAGGCCACAACCAGGAAAGGATGTTTGCCGCGAGGCAAACCAAGTATCCGAATTGCTGCGAGCTACCGCAAGCCCAGGCGATGTTAGCCGAGCTGTTCCCGGTCGTGCGGCTCGTCCCAGTCCGCCCGGTCCGGAGCGACCTTTATCCGCCACGGCGCGTCGTTGAGGAAACTGGGCGACGGACCCGATCCGAACCTGGCGAACGCGCCGAAGTCCGTGGTTTCGCGGAACGCCGGCAAATGGTGGAGGTCACGGGCGTAGCCCCGCAGTGAGGGAAAGTCCACCAGCCGCCGCTCGCTGATCTTCCCGAGCGGGTTGTACCCGAGATCGAACCGGGCCAGCGAGGGCCACAGCCGCACGTCGGCCTCGGTCAGCCCGGTCCCGAACAGGTATCGCTGCCCGGCCAGCCGCTCGTTCAGCGCGTCGATGTCGGCGCGCAGGGCCGGCGGGTACAGGTCGAACGGCGCGTCGCTCCAGGCGCCGAACTGGGTGCCCAGGTCGATCGTGATGTCCGGGAAGTTGTTGCTGACCAGCCGCCGGGTCTGCCGGTCCCAGAGTGCGGGCACCGAGACGTGCCCGGCGTAGCCGGGCTCGGTGGCCTCGTACGCCTCGGCCAGCAGGGTGAAGCCGTTGACCGGGTCGGCCCCGCGCGGTTCCCGGAACGCCCAGCCCCGGCCGTCCCGCTCGTCGTCGACCTAGGAGAGCGACACGACGTCCCGGCTGTCTCGGCCATCCCGATGCCTCCGCGTTCGCCTCGCCGGCCAACCCGTCGCGTTCGTCCGCTCGCCCGAACCGGGTCCGCGAGTTCAGCGTAATTGCCCGAAGGCCTGGCCACCCCCCGCCTTTATGCTCGTCCGGTGAGCGAGCGGTTCGTCATCCGGGGCGGCGAGATCGCCGACGGCAGCGGCGGCGCGGCGCGCAGCGGGGACGTCGTCGTCGAGGGCGACCGCATCGCGGCCATCGTCCCGCCAGGCACGGCCGTCAATGGCGACCAGATCGAGGCCGGGGGCATGGTGGTGGCGCCCGGGTTCATCAACGTGCTCAGCCATGCCTACTACAGCCTGCAGCTTGATCCGCGTGGCCTGTCCGACCTGCTGCAGGGCGTGACGACGCTGGTGTTCGGCGAGGGCTGGTCACTGGGGCCCTGCTCGGAGCCGATGCTACGGAAGTACGCGCGGGAGGCTCCGGCGGGCGTGCGGGCAGCGTGGCCGCGCCTGGCCGAGGCGCTGCGCGCGCTCGAGGCCAGCGGGCTCGCGCTGAACGTGGCCAGCTTTGTCGGCGCCCACAACCTGCGCGAGCTGGCGGCCGGGGACACCGACCGGCCGCTGACGCCCGGCGAGCGGGACATGGCAGGCGGCATTCTCGCCGAGGAACTGGCCGACGGCGCGCTGGGCGTCGCGTCGGCCCTGATCTACCCGCCGGGCTGCTTCGCTGACACCGAGGAGCTTGCCGCCTGGTGCGACGTGGTCGCGCGGCGGGACGGCGTGTACATCTCGCACCTGCGCAGCGAGGGCAGCCGGCTGCTGGAGTCGCTGGCGGAACTGACCGGGCTCGCCGAGGTCACCGGGGTGCACGCGGAGGTGTACCACCTCAAGGCGGCGGGCCGGGACAACTGGCCCAAGATGCGCGCCGCCCTGGAGCAGATCGAGCAGGCGAGGGCCCGCGGCCTGCAGGTCACGGCCGACGTGTACCCCTACACGGCCGCCATGACCGCGCTGAGCGCGTGCATCCCGCCGCGCTACCACGACGGAGGAGCCGGCGCCCTGCTGGCCCGGCTGAGCGATCCCGGGGCCAGGGCCGCCATCGCGGGCGACATTGTCGTGGAGTCCGGAACCTGGGAGAACCTGTATCTCGCCGCGGGCGGCGCGAGCGGCATCCTGCTCCTCGGCGGGCTCGAGGCGGCCGACACACCGCACCTGGGGGCTAGCCTGGGCCAGGCGGCGGCCGCCGCGGGCCGCGACCCGGTGGACCTGCTGCTCGACCTGGTGGCCGGCGCGCCCCGGCTGCTCGCGGCGTACTTCATCATCGACGAGGACAACGTGCGGGCGGCGCTGGCCCGCCCGTGGGTAGCGGTCTGCTCCGACTCCGAGGCGCTGGCCAGCGAGGGCAGGTTCCTGGCCACCCCCACCCACCCGCGAGCCTACGGCAGCTTCGCCCGCGTCCTCGGGCACTACGCCCGGGACGAGCACGTGATGCCGCTGCCCGAGGCCGTGCGGCGGATGACCGCGCTGCCGGCCGAGACCCTGGGGCTGCACCGGCGCGGCCGGGTGGCCCCCGGCTACTTCGCCGACCTCGCCGTCTTCGATCCCGGGATCATCGCCGACCACGCCACCTACGACCGGCCGCACCGCTACGCCAGCGGCGTCGCGCACGTGATCGTGAACGGGGTCCCCGAGGTCCGCGACGGGAGGTTCAGCGGCAGGGTGGCCGGGCGGGCGCTGCGGCGCGGGAACGCATGAACCGGCGCGCGCAGGCCGGGTCCGCCCTCAGGGCAGCGCGGCGAGCAGCTCGTGCACCGGCTTGCGCTTGCCGGCGAAGAACGGGATCTCGACCCGGGTGTGCAGCCTCGCCCTGGCGCCGCGCAGGTGACGCATGAGGTCCACGATCCTGTGCAGCTCGTCCGCCTCGAAGGCGAGCATCCACTCGTAGTCGTTCAGCGCGAAACACGCGACGGTGTTGGCCCGCACGTCCGGGTACTCCCTCGCCATCATCCCGTGCTCCGCCAGCATCGCCCGGCGCTCCCCCGGCTCGAGCAGGTACCACTCGTAGGACCGCACAAAGGGGTACACGCTCACGTACCCGCGCGGCTCCTCCTCGGCCAGGAACGCGGGCACATGGCCCTTGTTGAACTCCGCGGGCCGGTGCAGCGCCATGGCCGACCAGACCGGCTCGCTGGCCCGGCCGAGCCCGGTACGGCGGAACCGCGCGTACATCTCCTGCAGGTCATCGGAGGACGGCGCGATCCACCAGAACATGTAATCGGCATCGGCGCGCAGTCCCTGGAGGTCGTAGCAGCCGCGGGTGACCACGCCCTTCCCGGCCGCCTGCTGGCACAGCTCGCTGACCTCCGCCGCGAGGCCGGGGCGCCCGGACTGGGCCTGTTCCCCCGCCGCCTCGAGCGCTCCGGGACCCTTGAGCCGGAATACCGACCACATCGTGTAGCGGATCAGCTCGTTCAGGTCCCGCGCCTTGGGACGAGCCGCGGTCTGGTCTCCGGCCATGTTGCTATCCTCCCACCCTGCCCGCCTCGCCCGCCTGGCCCGCACCGCCCGGCGCGCCCACCCGCGCGGCCCTGGCCTCACCCGCCTGAAGGTAGGCCATCACCTGGTCCGCGGCCAGGCGCGCGGACGCGATGCAGGCGGGGATGCCGATGCCGTCGTAGGCGGCCCCGCAGACCGCGAGCCCCGGCTGGGCGGCGATCGCGGCGCGGATCCGCGCGACCCGGTCCAGGTGGCCGACCGTGTACTGCGGCAGCCCGCCGCCCCACCGGCTGACCCGGACGTCGGCCGGCGCACCGCGCACCCCCGTGGCGGCGGCCAGGTCGGCGGCGGCGAGCTCGGCTAGCTCGGCGTCATCGCGCTGCAGGAGCGCCTCCTCGCCCAGCCGGCCGACAGAGCACCGGACGATGTCCAGGCCCGCACCGCCCGCCGCCAGGTGCGGCCATTTCACCGTGCTGAACGTGACGGCCTTGACCGGCCGCCCGTCGACCGCGGGCACGAGGTAGCCGCTGCCCTCCGGCCGGCGGCCGAACGCCCCGCGGCGGTAGGCCAGGGTCACGATCGCCATGCTGGCGTAGCCGATCTCGCCGAGCGCAGCGGCGGCGGGAGCGGCGCCGGGCACGCCGGCCAGCAGCCTGCCGGCCGGCCGGGCCGGGATGGCGAGGATGACGGCGTCGGCCTCCAGCGTCTCGGGCGCCCGGGCCGGGCCAACGGTCAGCCGCCAGCGCCCGTCCCCCGCCCGCCTCCCCATTCCCCCTTCACTGTCCGCCGTGCGAGTCAGCTCGCGGGCCATCGCGCCGGTCCGCACGACGGCACCGGACGCGGCGGCCACGGCGGCCGGCAGCGTCCCCAGGCCGCCGGCCAGCGTGGTGAAGACCGGAGGGCCGGAAGGGGTTCCTGGCAAGGGCAGGAGCGAGGCGGCCGCGTCCGCCAGCGAGCGATGCTGCCGTGACGACTGGGCGAGCCCGCCCAGCGTCGCCTCGTAGGACAGCTCGTCGGACCGGCCCGCGTAGACGCCGCCGAGCAGCGGGTCCACCAGCCTGTCGACCAGTTCCTGGCCGAACCTGGCCCCGACAAAGCCGGCCACAGGCACGTCGCCGTCTCTCGCTGTGGGCGGCAGCCGCAGATCGTCGCGCGCCCTGGCCATCCCCGCGGGCGAGAGGATCCCGGACCCCGCCAGCTCGCCCAGGTCGGCGGGGACGCCCATCAGCTGGCGCCTGGGCAGCCGGCGCATGCGACCACGGGTCCAGATGCCCGCCGCGGTAGTGCCGGGTACCTCGAGCTGGCCGGCCAGGCCGACGGCGCCGATCAGGTCGGTGCCCTCGGGGCGGCGGGCGAGCAGGGCCTCGGCACCCTCGTCCACGGCGACGCCGGCCACCTCGGACACCGACAGCTTGCCGCCGATCCGCGGCAGGCCCTCTAGCACGGTCACGGCCAGGCCCCGGTCGCGCAGGAAGAACGCGGCGGCGAGCCCGGAGATCCCGCCGCCCACGATCGCGACGGCCGACCGGGAGGGTGGCGTGGTCACCCGTCCACTGTGCCAGAGCAAATGCGCAACCGCCGCGGGCAGGGTCCTGGGCCCGCCCGCGGCGGTCACGCGTGAACCGGGGTCAGCGCGCCCCGGCCCAGTCTCAGCCGCTGCCGCCAGCGTCGCGGAGCAGCCCGTACTGAACGTGCCTGCCCGCCGGCTCCTCCCGGCGGGGATCACCGGAGTCCTGGAGGGGATCATCCCGTTCCGGACTGTAGCGGTCGCGGCCTTCGACGGTGAGCCGCTTGCTGCCTCGACGCTTGATGCTGCTTCGGCGCTGCGAACTTGCGGAGTAGACCACGGCGGCCTCCGGGGTGGGGAGGGGGGATGCACCGAGGCCGGGCCATGGTCTCGGCGGGGGAGGCCCGAGGCGCCTCCTCCCGTCCGGCACGCTACGGCCGCCAGTCGCTCCCGTTAAGAGACGAATACCCCTCAGGGGACGGGAACCCCTTAGGGGGCCCCGGCGGAGCGCTCCGGGCGCCGGGCAGCAGGCCGAACGCGTCCGCCACGGCCAGCGCGCCCGGCCTGTTGCGCACGCCGAGCTTGCGGAACAGGCGTGTCTGGACGTTCTCGACGGTCTTCGGCGCGATTCCGAGTACCCGGGCGGTCTGCCGGATCGAATGCCCCAGGGACAGGGATTGCAGGATGTCGCTCTCCCTGGCGGTCAGCTCGGGCAGCTCCAGCCTTCCCGGCCCGCGTTCGTCCCAGCGGGCCCGCACGGCCCCGATCAGCGGCCGCATCGGCATCGAGTCGACCACGAGGTAGCCCTGGCCCACCATGCGCAGCACGGAGAGGAAGTGGTCGTCTATCCGGTCCGCCGGGACGAGCGAGCTGGCCCCGCAGGCCAGCGCCTCGGCGAGCTCGGGCGGCTCGAGCGGCCGGCTGTGCACGAGTATGGCCGGGACGCCGAGCTCCGCCACCAGGTTCCAGTCCGGCGGCGCGGGATCGACGAGGACGGCCACGATCGGGCCGCGGTGCCAGCGGGCCCAGTGCGTGTCGGCCACCGGCCCGGGCTCGCGGACCAGGACGAACGGCAGCGGGCTCGCGACTAGCGCGGTCACCACCCGCGTGAGCGCGCTGCGGCGCTGGCCGCACACCACCGTCAGCACCACCGAGTCCTCGTCGGCGGGCCGCCGCCGTCCCGCGTCCGGAGCGTTCCGCTGGTCGAGCATGCCGAGCGAGGCCGCCTTAGCGACCGCGTGCACGCTGCTGCTCACGTCGAGCTTCGCGTAGACGCGGCGCTTGAGGTTCTCCACGGTGAGCGGGCTGATCTTGAGCAGGGACGCGATCTCGGCCACGCTGTGGCCCGAGCCGGTGAGCACGACCAGCTCGAGCTCCCGGTCGGTCAGGCCGCCCCGCGTATCCTTGGCGTGCCGCCCCTTCTTCCGCCGGAGCAGCGCGACCACGGCCGCCAGGCCGTGGGACTCGGGCACGAGCGACTCGACGCCCGCGCGGCAGGCGGCCGCCAGGTCCTGCTCGGTCGCGTCCCGGTAGGTCGCGATCACGTTCAGCTCAGGGAAGCGCCGGGTCAGTGCGCTGACCCGGCCCGCGATCTCGCCGAGCCGCTGGCCCGCGTCGATGATCACGACGTCCGGCCGGCGCAGCTCGCACAGGTCGAAGATCGCGTCCGGCTCGGCCACCTTGCCGACCACGGTGACGTCCGGCCGCACGGCCAGGCAGGCGGACAGCGCGTCACGGAGCAGCCGCCGTGACGACTGCACGGCGACGCGGATGGTGGCGCGGGCGGTGACACGAGCGGGGCGAGCGGTGACACGAGCGGGGGGCGCGGCCATCGTTATCCTGCGATTCGGTTTGTCCCACCTAGCGGGTAAGTGGAGTCGCAGTCTACGCCTGCTGACTCATTTACCGCCGGTCGAATGACCTTTATGTCATTATCAACTCGGGTGTCTGGATCGATGTAATACATTGGTGCGTTCATTGCCGGACCCGCCTGACGCGGATGACCTTGCAAATTGCAACAGCCTGTGACTGCGCGTACCAGTGGTGGTATCAGATTGTGAGCGGTCACAGAACGTGGCTTTCCCTGTGAGGGGATGTGCGGTTCGTCACGGCAATCATGCTTCATGAACTCCGAATCGCATTCGGGCGAATCACTTACCGGACCTGGTCCCGCACGTAGACCAGGTGCAGCAGCGCGGCCACGCTCCGGTACGGATCGCGGCCGCCTGCCTCGCGCTCGGCCGCGAGCAGCCCGGCGAGCTCGCCGGGCTCCGGCGCGGGCTCGTCCCGGTGGTCGGTAAACACCCGCACCCCGAACCAGGCGATGCGCCGCCAGCCCAGGGGCTGCAGCCCCCGGTCCACGTCCTGCGGCGTGTGCGCGTGCGCAGCCAGGCCGAGCCGGTTGACGTAGTCCTTGCTGTCGAAGGCGCGGGCCGTTTCCGGCCACCTGCCGCGCAGCCCGTCGCGCATCGCCGGCGCCAGCCCGTTGCGCACCAGCAGCGAGATCGCGCCGCCCGGCGCGGCGACCCGGGCCAGGCTGGCGAGCATGAGCCCGATGTCGTCGAGGTACATGAGCACCCCGTGACACATGACCAGGTCGAAGCGGCCGCTGACCAGGTCGGGTGCCTGCTCCCCCGCCCCGTGGACGAGCCGGACCCGGGCGGACACCGCGGCGGGCTCGGCCGCCAGCGCCTGCTCGAACCGGGCCAGCAGCTCACGCGATGAGTCGATGCCGGTCACCTCGTGCCCGGCCCTGGCCGCCCGCAGCGCCTGAGTGCCCTGTCCGCAGCCCACGTCAAGCACCCGCGCGGGCGGAGCGGCCAGCTGCGGGAGGCCGGCCAGCTGCGCGGCGAGCACCTCCTGCCGGACGACGTCGCGCAGCCGCCCGAGCACGCCGACCCAGCCCGGCGCGCCGGCCCAGGACGGCACCGCCGCCGGAGCCTGGGCACCGGCCGGCGCCGGCACCGGACCCGGCGGCCCGGGCCCGTTCACTGTGTCTGCCCGCTCGCTTCCGGGCCCCCCGCCCGCCTCCCCTTCCCCATTCACTGCCGCTCCAGCTCGCTGATCGCCTGCTCCGCCGGCGCGACCGCCGCCCAGTCGCAGGCCTCGCCCGCCCGGCGCAGCGCGGCACGAGTCTCCTCGTCGCACAGCGCGCCCCGCAGGCCCGCCTGGTAGATGGCCCGGGGCGGGATCCCGAGGCGCACCGCGGTCCGGTACTCG
>DASYXX010000856.1:0-4549 GCA_035934395.1 Streptosporangiaceae bacterium | reverse complement strand
CCTTGCGGCGCCGGGGCCCGCCGCGGCGCCGCGGGGAGTCGGGCGGCGGGCCGTCCTCGCCGGGGGAGCCCGATGCCGGCGGAGGCTCGGCCGTGCCGGGGGCCACCAGCTCGTACGCCGGGTTGATCATGACCGGGCCGTCGGGCCGCATGCCGACCTGGCCGCGGAACCTGACCCGGCACCCGCAGTCCAGCCCCGCGATGTGCGAGCGCCCGTAGAACAAGGCGGTCATGTGGCCGGTCGAGTCGGCGATCTCCGCCGCGAGCACGGTGTTGCGCTCGACCGGGCGGATCTCCACCGCGTACACGCGGCCCTCCACCGTCGCCTTGCCGGGCTTGGTGAGGGACCCGATGGGCCGCACGCCCGGCGGGGGGACCGGCCGGTCGTACTGGCCGCCGTCGGCCGCCAGGCCGGCGTCGGCCGTCGCGGCGTCGGCCACGGCGAGTTCGGCGGCGGTCATGTCCGCGGCATCGGCGGCCAGGGCCTGCTGGGCCGGCTGGGCGTCGCCGTCCTCGGTCACCTGCGCCGAGTCGCTGCCCTGCGCGGGCACGGTCGCGCTGTCGACCTCGGCCGGCTCCGCGGGCTTCCCTGGCCCGGCGGGCTTGGCCGGCGGGGCGGGCTTGGCCGGCGCGGGCGGGCGGCCGTCCCCGGCGGGCCGGGTTCCCGCTGGAACGGCGTCGCCCTCGGCCGGAGGCACCGGCGCGAGCTTGGGTGCCCCGGGCTTGGCCCCGGCCTTCGGCACCGGCTGGCGCTCCTCGGCCGCGGCCCGCCGGCCCCAGATGGCCTCCACCCGGTTGCGCACGTCGAAGGGAACGATGGTGGCCGCGGCGTGCGGGATGCGCGACACCGCGGCGGCGATCTTGTCCGCCGTCCGGTCGTGCAGCAGCCGGCCGAGGATCGTCGAGTAGGTGCGCCGGGGCAAGATCGCGGTAACGCCCACGCCGGGAAGCTCCGCCTCGGCGCTGACCAGCTCCGCCGCGCACCGGGCCAGCCGCCGGTCCGCGCAGTCCACGAAGTCGAGCACGATGCCGGTGTTCGCCCGCACCCAGTCCCGGCGCAGGGTGTCAGCCTGCGTGTTGTCGATCACGAAGTGCACCGCGCGCAGCGTGGTCGGCCGCAGGCTGCGGGCGTACCGCAGCGCGGCGATCGTGGCCAGGTCAAAGTTGTCCACGAACACGAACACGGTGCGGCGAGAGTACGTCGGCGGCTCGGGGGGCTTGGACCGGGCGCCGATCCGGGCCAGGACCCCGGCCTCCATCTGGTACTCCCGGTTGAGCCGGATGAGGGCCGGCACGCCGGCCGCGAACAGGATCACGACCAGCCACGCGCCCTCGGTGAACTTGACCACCACGAAGATCAGCACGACAACCGCGGAGGTCACCCCGGCCGAGAAGTTGATCACCAGCCGGCGCCGCCAGCCGGGTTCTCTTGTCCGGTGGTGGTACCTGGCCATGCCGAACCCGGCCATGGTGAACGCGGTGAAGACCCCGATCGCGTAGAACGGCACCAGCCGGTTGACGTTCGCCCCGACCACGCCCAGCAGCGTGGCCGACAGCACAGCCAGCACCACGATCCCGTTGGAGAACACCAGCCGGTGGCCGCGCTTGGTCAGCCAGCGCGGCAGGAACGCATCCTCGGCCACGAAGCTGGCCAGGAACGGGAACCCGTTAAAGCTGGTGTTCCCCCCCGTATAGAGAATCAGCGCGGTGGCGGCCTGGACCACGATGAACATGACGTGGCCGATGCCCGAGCCGAAGACGATCTTCGCCTCCTGCGAGATGACCGTCGGCACCCCGGAGGTGAATGGAGCCGCATGAGTGGCGTGGGCGAGCCAGGAAATCCCGGCCACCAGCGAGCCCAGGATCACGCCCTCGGCCACCAGGACGCGGCGTGCATTCCTGCCCTCGGGTGGCCGGAACGCGCTGACCGCGTTCGACACCGCCTCGATGCCGGTCAGCGAGGAGCCGCCGTTCGCGAACGCGCGCAGCAGCACGAACACCATCCCGAACGCGATCAGGCCGCTGGTCGAGTGCGCGGTGTGCACCCCGTACTGCCCCGGTATCGGGTAGCGGTATCGCGGCAGCGCCCCGGCCGCCTCGCGGATCAGGCCGGTGACGATCATGATGATCACGATGCCGGAGAACAGGTAGGTGGGCAGGGCGAAGGAGCGTCCGGCCTCCCTGATGCCGCGGAGGTTCCCGTAGCACATCAGGGCCACGATGACGACGGAGATCACCGTGATCGTCGTGGCGTGGTTGATCGTCGTCCAAGCCGAGGCGACCGCCGCCGTTCCGGCCGCCACCTGCACCGCGACCGTTACGACATAGTCGATCAAAAGCGCGACCGCGGCGATCTGCGCCACCCGCGGCCCGAAGTTGTCCCGCGCGACCACGTACGAGCCGCCGGCCCGGGTGTAGACCGTGACGACCTCGCGGTAGGACAGCACGACCAGCGCCATGACGAACAGCACGACGCCGGTCATCGGCAGGATGAGCGTGAACGCCGTGATGGCCAGGCCGCCCTTGAGCAGCTCGATGAGGATCTCCTCGGTGCCGTAGGCCGACGAGGAGATCCCGTCCGGGGCGAGCACCCCGAGCGCCAGGGGCTTGGACAGCCGCTGCTCGCCGAGCTGCTCGTTAACCAGCGGCCGGCCGAGCAGTCGCCGCTTGAATGAGTAGCCCAGGCCCTCGGCCAGGTCGCCCTGGCTGTCAAGCAGGCCCACGGCCCTGCGCATGGCCACCCTGTTTGTGCCCTCCGATCGCTAACCCAGCTATAACACTGGCCGACGTCGCCTTCATACCATCGCTGGGCCCGCGGCGGGAGCGGGGACCTGCCTGACCGTCGCCGAAGGCCATCTGCTGTCGATCGAGCGTAACCGCACGTTCACCATGACATCGCAGACTGCTCGGGCGCCGGCGGAATGATGACCCTGATCGGGCGGCACTGCGGGAGGGGGATCGGGGCGGCTGCGGGCGTGGCAGGGTGGTCAGGGTAGGGATCACGGCGCCGGACGTCCGCAAGGGATCATCTGCGGGGCCGGAACCCGATCAGGGAGGCACGACCATGACCACGACACCGGCAGCATCGGCACCGCTGGCCGGCAGCGCGCGGACGCTGCACCTGTCGGAACTGCTGCGCCGCCCGCTCACCGACCGGGGCGGCGAGTCGATAGGGAAGCTCTCCGACGTCATCGTGCGGCTGCGCGGCACGGAGTACCCGCTGGTAACGGGGCTGGTCGCCACCGTGGGCGGCCGCGAGGTGTTCGTGCCCATCGAGCAGGTGGGCTCGCTGGACAGCGAGGAGATCAAGCTCACCAGCGCCAAGCTCGACCTGCGCTCGTTCGAGCGGCGCGAGGGCGAGGTCCTGCTTCGCAGGGATGTGCTCGGTCACCGGCTCATCGACGTCGAGAGCGCTCACCTGATCAGGGCCGCCGACCTGGAACTCCAGCAGCACGGCGACCACTGGGTGCTGGCCGGCGTGGACACCCGCCGCCGGTCCCGGAGGCTCTTCGGCGCCCGTCTGCCCGCGGGCCCGGACTCCGGCGATCACGCGTTCCGCGAATGGTCGAAGTTCGAGCCGCTCATCGGCCACACCGGCAGCGCGCTGCTGCGCGGGCCCTTCGCCCGCATCCGCAGGCTCAAGCCGGCCCAGATCGCCGACCTGATCGAGGAGGCGTCCAAGGAGGAGGAGACCGAGATCCTGGGCCAGGTGCACGCGGACCCGGAGCTGGAAGCCGACGTCTTCGAGGAGCTTGATGAGGACCTGGCCACCCGGCTGCTGGGCGCGCGGACCGACGCCGAGATCGCCGAGGTGCTGTCGCGGATGCGCGCCGACGACGCGGCGGACACGATCGCCGAGCTGCCACAGCCGCGACGCCAGCCCGTGCTCGACCTGCTCCCGCCCGGGCAGCGCACCAAGGTGCTGACGCTGATGGGCTTCAACCCGACCAGCGCGGGCGGCCTCATGGGAGTCGACTTCGTGTCGGTCGGCACCGACGCCCGCGTCCGCGACGCGCTGGACGCGGTCGCGCGCGCGGCCACCCTCCAGCCGGAGGCGCTCACCAGCGTGCACTGCATCGACGAGCGCGGCCGCCTGGGCGGCGTGGCCAAGCTGGTCTCGCTGGTCCAGTCGGACCGCGACATACCGGTCAGGGAGATCTACGACGATGACCCGGTCCGGGTCGGTGCGGACACCGACGTGGTCGACGTCGCCGTGCTGATGAGCGACTACAACCTGATCACGATCCCGGTCGTGGACGAGCGCCGCAAGATGATGGGCGTGATCACGGTCGACGACGTGCTCGAGGTCACGCTGCCGGACGACTGGCGACGCCGCGAGGCCGCGCAGCCGCCCGACGCGCACCACGGGGAGGCCACGTGAGCGAGCCGAGGGGCGCGGCGCCTGGACTGAGGAGCGAGGAGCGGGGTTTGCGCCGAGCGACGAGGGAAGGCGGCGCCTCAAGGCGCCCCGAGGCGAGCGAGCCGGAAACACTGTGAGCGAGCCGAGGGGCGCGGCGGCGCCTGGGGTGAGGAGAGGCGGAAGCGGCGAG
>DASYXX010000851.1:0-1871 GCA_035934395.1 Streptosporangiaceae bacterium | reverse complement strand
TGACCTGCAAGTTTGGTCGGGATGGCGGGATTCGAACCCGCGGCCTCCTGCTCCCAAAGCAGGCGCGCTAACCAAGCTGCGCCACATCCCGCTGAACCGACGGTAGCTTACCCCTCCAGTGAATTCCCAGGCCGGCGCCGTCGCCGGTCTGACTGGCACCCGACCCGCGCGGCCGGGTAACGCGCCGGGGGCCCGCCCTCGCGCCGCGGCCGTCTGGTGAGGCAGCCCGTGCGCGGAGCCGGTACGCTACGCGTGACAACCTAGCTGGCGTAGGAGGTTCTCCTGCACCCGGCCGGGTGACGCGGGCGTAGCTCAATGGCAGAGCCCCAGCCTTCCAAGCTGGTCATGAGGGTTCGATTCCCTTCGCCCGCTCCGACGTGTAAGCCCAGGTCAGAGCACCGACTAGCCGGGCGCCACATGATCCGCGGCCTGGCGTGAGCGCCGGTCGTGCCACACACGTGCCACACGATGCCCGGCTGTAGGCTCACTTGGCGGCCTTGCCGCTCGTGCCGGGGCCAGCGTTGCGCACGTCTCGGACCAGGCTGCCGAGCGCCTTGGCGATCGCCTGGTCACGGTCTCTGGTCGCGTGCTGATAGATCAGCGCGGCACGGGTACTCGAATGGCCGAGCCGGGCCATCAGCTCTTTCATGCTGGCGCCGGTCGCGGCGGCCAGGGTTCCGCTGACATGCCGCAGATCGTGGAAGTGCAGATCAGGCGCGCCCGCCGCAGCGCGGCGTTCGCCGCCGGTGCGAGCAGCAACGCCAGGGCGACCGGCGCCGCCACCATCGGTGACGGGATAAGAGGGCCGTGGCGCCGAACAGCAGGGCCCCGGCCCGGCTGGTCAGCTGATGGCCAGGTCGCGTTCATACCAGGTGCCTGCCTTCCCGCCGATATCGGCCGGGCCGACCGGGACGAACCCGGCCTTGGTCAGGACCTTCTGGGACGCGACATTCTCGCGGGTGGTCGCCGCCCTGAGCATGCACAGCCCGTACTGCTCCGCTGCCAGCTGGCACAGCTCCCGCACTGTCGCGGTCGCCACGCCGCGGCCCGCGACTCGCTGCGCGACCCGGTAGCCGAGCTCAGCCGTGCCGTCCTCGATGCCGACCAGGTTGAACCTGCCGAGTATCGAGCCATCGTCGCCGACGAGCACGTGGAAGGCGCAGGTTCCGGCCTCTTGCTCAGCCAGCAAGGCGTTGTGCTGCTCGGTGAACCGTTCGTAGAACTCATCTCCCCGGTCGGAGATCGAGGCGGCGAAATAGGCGCGGTTCGCCAGTTCGAACGCCAGGACCGCCGGAGCATGGCCGGCGCGCAGGCGTTGCAGCTCGGGCACCGCCCAACTCTACTCAGATGGTGCCCGTCGATGAGGATCGGCGCCTGGCCGCCTAATGCGGGCGAGCACACCACGGTTGCCTGGCGTGCGTGCGGCTCGCACGGAACGATTACGGCGGGCGCACCCGGTGACGCCGCGGACGCGGAGAACTAGCTGATCTTGCTAATCGGCGGACGGGGGATCCAGCGCGGGACTGTGCTCCGGTACTCCAGGTAGCTGCGACCGAAGCGGCGAGCCAGCGTCCGCTCTTCGTAGCCGGTGACGAACAGCTGGAAGAAGACCGCCATGGCGCCCGCGTAGGCCAGCAGTCGCAGCGACAGGAACAGCCACGCCTCCCCCAGCACGATCACGAGCGCCGCGATGTAGATCGGGTTGCGCACCCAGCGGTAGGGCCCGGTCGCGACCACGCGCGACGGCGCATCCCACAGCCCGGGAGTGCCGCGTCCCACCACCGCGAAGTTCCAGACACACCACACGTACAGCGCCGCCCCGGCCGCGATCACCATGATCGCCTCCCACGCAACCGGCCTGGCCGCGTGCC
>DASYXX010000846.1:0-9120 GCA_035934395.1 Streptosporangiaceae bacterium | reverse complement strand
GTCGCCGGCCAGCTTGGCCTGGAGCGTGGTGATCCCCGCGTCGCGGTACAGGCGCAGCCGCTCGGCGATCATGCCCGGCGTCCCGAGCAGGTTGGTCTTCAGCCCCAGGTCGAGCGGCACCCGGTCGGCGGCCTCGTCCCGCCGCCCGGCCAGCCACAGGTCCCGCACCGCGGCCACCTCTTCTGCGTAGCCCTGCCGCGCGAACGCAGCGTTATAGAAATTCTGTTCCCTCGAGCCCATCGCCCCGATCGTGAACGCGTAGCCCCTCGCATGGCGCCGGGCCGCCTCCTCGACGTCGTCGGTGAACTCGACCGCGACCGGGATCACGAGCTCGAGTCCGGCCAGCGTCCGCCCGGCCCGCGCCGCGCCGGCCCGCAGGCGATCGAGGAACACCGGGGCCTGCTCGGGGATGAAGGCGTTGCCGATCCACCCGTCGGCCAGCTCGCCGGTCAGCTCCAGGTTGCGCGGGCCGAGGGCCGCGACCAGGATCGGCACCCGCGCCGGGGGCAGCATCGAGCGCAGCGCGCGGCCGGGGCCGTCGGGCAGCGGCAGCCGGAACACCTGGCCGGCGTAGCTGAGCCGGTCGCCGCGCGCGACGGCGCGGACGATCTCGATGGTCTCGCGCGTGACCGCGAGCGGCGACCGGAAGCGGATGCCGTGCCAGCCCTCCATGACCTGCGGCCCGCTGGTGCCCAGGCCGAGCAGGAAGCGCCCGCCCGACAGCAGCTGCAGCGACATGGCCGACATGGCCAGCATCGCGGGCGTCCGTGCGCCCAGCGCGGCGATCGAGGAGCCCAGCTTGATCTTGGAGGTCCGGGCGGCCAGGTAGGCCAGCGGGGTCAGCGCGTCCTGGCCCCAGACCTCGGGCACCCAGACCGAGGAAGCGCCGAGCCGCTCGGCGTCCGCGACGAAGGCGGCGTCGCCGGCCCCCGTGACCTGCGCGCTGATCCCCACCTGCATGACGAGGCCTCCCTGGGAGCACGATCGGGTCCGGGCCGTCGCCAGTGAACGCCGGCGTGTTTACGCTGTCAAGGTGGACCAGCCCGAGCTCCGTCTCAGCGACTGCCCGACGGCCGAGGTGAGCGTGCTGATCGCCGCCCCGGCGCGGGCCGTCTGGCCTCTCGTGTGCGACATACAGCTGCCGGCACGCTTCAGCTCGGAGTTCCAGGGCGCGGAATGGCTCGACGACGCGGCCGGCCCCGCCCTCGGCGCGCGGTTCCTTGGCCGCAGCTACCACCCCGCTCGCGGGGAGTGGGAGAGCACGTCGACGATCTGCGAGTTCCAGCTGGAGCACGTGTTCGGCTGGTCGGTCGGGAGCCCCGAGTTCCCCGCCGCGCGGTGGCGGTTCGTCCTCGCGCCCGAGGCCGGCGACGTGAGGCTCACCCAGTGGGTGCAGCTCGGCCCGGGGCCCAGCGGCATCAGCTTCGTGATCGAGTCGATGCCCGACAAGGAGTCCAGGATCCTTCGCCGCAGGCTCGCCGAGCACCGGGCGAACATGGAGGCCACGATCACCGGCATCAAGTCCATCGCCGAAGCCCGGCCCGAGGCCGCGGGCTAGCCGGGCAGCACCCGGGCAGCCCGCGTATCGTCGGCGGATGCGGCTCGCGACGTTCAACGTGCTGCACGGGCGGCCGATCAGGAACGGCCGTCCGGTGCCGGCGCCCGCCGGCCCGGCCGCGCGGCCGCTCGCCGAGGCGGTGGCGCTGCTGGACGCGGACGTGCTGGCGCTGCAGGAGGTCGACCGGTGCCAGGAGCGGTCGGGCGGGGTGGACCAGGCGCTGGCCGCGGCCGGCGCGCTGGGCGCGCGGGACTGGCGTTACGCGGCGGCGCTGCACGGCCGCTCGGTGCCGGGCCGGGGATGGGAGGTCGACCCGGCCGTGCCAGGCCTGCGCGTGTACGGGCCGGAAGACGCGGCCGGCGGCGGGGTCCCCTCGCACGGGATCGCGCTGCTGACCCGGCTCGCGGTGCGGAGCTGGCGGGCCCGGCGGCTCCCGGCGGCCCCGCTGCGCCTGCCGCTGCGGGTGCCCGGCCGACCCGGGCTCACCGCGGTACGGGACCAGCCGCGGGCCATGCTGGCCGCGGTGCTGGAGGGCGAGCGCGGCCCGTTCACCGTGGTCGCCGTGCACCTGTCGTTCGTCCCGGGGTGGAACGCGGGCCAGCTGGTGGCGGCCCGGCGGTGGCTGGCTGACCTGCCCGGGCCGCATGTCATGCTCGGGGACTTCAACATGATCGGCGCGGTGCCGCGCCTGGTCCTCAACGGGGCCGCGCTCGCGGGACCGCCGGGCCCGCGCGGGCGGGACCGCTGGCGGGACCTGGCCCGCATGCCCACTTATCCCGCGCACCGCCCGGTGGTGCAGTTCGACCACGTGCTGGCCGCCGGCGTCGCGGCGGACGGGGTGCGGGGGGCCTGGGCCCCGGTGCTGCCGATCTCTGACCACCGGCCGCTGGTGACCGAGCTGACGTTGTGATCGGGGCGTGGCCGCCGGCCTGACGATCGATGCGGGTTAAGCTCCCGGCTATTCCTGGTTAATCCTGCTAGCGGCATGATCGTTGTACCGCTGGGCTCGTAATAGCGAGCCCAGCGGTACATCCATCGGGCAGGAAACCCGGCCCGGAGCTGGCCGTCAGGGGCCGAGGAGGTCCCACCTGTTGCCGGCGATGTCGGCGAACACGGCCACGCGCCCGTAGGGCTCCGAGCGCGGCGGCTTCACGAACTCGACCCCGGCGGCCGACATCCGCCGGTACGCGTCGTCGAAGTCATCGACGCGCAGGAAGAATCCCACCCGTCCCGCGGCCTGCCTGCCGACGACGCCAGCCTGGTCTTCCCCGTCGGCGCGCGCCAGGAGCAGGCCCGTCGCCGCGCCAGGCGGCCGGACCACGACCCACCGCTTGGGACGCCCGCCGTTCGTCAGGGCCGGCGAGTCCTCGGCGAGCTCGAAGCCCAGCGTGCCGACGAAGAAATCGATCGCCGGGTCGTACTCCTCGACCACGATGGTCACCAGGCTGATATGCACGCACCCGAGCATAGGCGGGCAAGTCGGTCACCGCTGGCCGCAAGCTGGGCGATGCGTGGCGCGCCGGTGGGACTCCGGGCCGCGGAGCGCGGCAGACTCGGCGCGTAACGCACGGAGGTGCCAGGTGGACCAGTTCGACGTGATCATCATCGGCATGGGCACGGGCGGAGAGTCCGCCGCGGGCAGGCTGCTGGACGCCGGCCGGCGGGTAGCGCTGATCGAGCGCGAGCTGATCGGCGGCGAGTGCGCCTACTGGGCCTGCATCCCGTCGAAGACGCTGCTGCGCGGGCCGGAGGCTCGGGCCGCCGCGGGCCGGGTCGCCGGCCTGAGCGCGCCGTCGCTCGACTGGCCCGGCCTGCGCGACTACCGGGACTACATGATCCGCCACCTCGACGACAGCGGCCAGGTCCGCGGCTGGGAGCAGGCCGGCGCGACGGTCATCAAGAGCGCCGCCCGGCTCGCCGGCCGGGGCCGGGTGGAGGCCGGCGGGCAGCTGCTGCAGGCCGATCACATCGTGATCGCCACCGGTTCCCGGCCGGTGCGGCCCCCGATCGAGGGCTTGGACGCGGTGACCGTCTGGACCAACCGGGAGGCCACCACGGTGCGCGACATCCCGGACCGGGTGCTGCTGGTCGGCGGCAGCGCGGTCGGCGTCGAGCTCGGCCAGTTCTACGCCCGGATGGGCGCCCGGACCACGATCGTGCAGCGGGCTGGCCGGCTGATCGACCGCGAGGACCCGCGGGTCGGGGAGCTTGCCGCACAGGCCCTGGCCGCCGACGGAGTCACCGTCCACGCCGGCCGCACGGTCGCCCGCGCCGAGCGCGCCGCCGACGGGGCGGTCGTCATCCTCGACGACGGCACCCGCGTGGAGACCGACGTGATCATCCTCGGCGCCGGCCGCCGGCCAGACACGGCGGACCTCGGCCTCGACGCCGTCGGCCTCCAGCCGGGCGAGCGCGGCGGCATCGCCGTCGACCAGCACTGCCAGGCCGGGCCCGGCCTGTGGGCGCTCGGCGACGTCACCGGGGTGGCGATGTTCACCCACGTCGCCAACTACCAGGGCCGGGTCGTCGCCGACAACGTACTGGGCCGTCAGCGCGCCGCCTGGTACGACGGCATCCCCAGGGTCATTTTCGCCGACCCCGAGATCGCCGCCGTCGGGCTCACCGCCGACCAGGCCCGTCACCGGGGCATCGACACCGCAGCCGCCGAGATCAGCCTGGCCGACAGGCTCGCCCGGCCCTGGACCTACGAGCGCGACCCGCGCGGCACTCTCGGGCTGCTCGCCGACCGCGGGCGCCGCGTGCTGGTCGGGGCGTGGGCCGTCGCCCCGCTGGCCGGCGAGTGGATCCACCAGGCCGCCCTCGCCATCCGGGCCCAGATCCCGGTCGACGTGCTCCTCGACCAGGTCGCCCAGTTCCCCACCTACAGCGAGGCCTACCTCGGCGCTCTCGAGCAGCTCGCGTTGTGACCCTAGTGCTCCGGCTCGGACGATCGCTCGGCGGGCGGCGACCGGCGCGAGTAGATCGCCCGGTAGGCGTTGAAGTGGGCGAGGTAGTAGGTCTGGCCGCGGTGCTGTAGTTCCATGGGGGGCGGGTCGGCGACCGCGGTGGAGAACGAGTGGTCTTCATCGTGTGCCGCCGGCGGGCAGGACCGCCACCACTCGGCGGCCCGGTCCGCGACGACTGCTGAGCCGTGATCTCGCTGGCGTCCAGTCAGCAGGCCTGGTAATGCGCGTGGTAGTCAGCCGGCGCGCGCACGATCCAGTACGTGCCGCCGTGCGGCTCTAGGTACAGGGTGATGTCCCACGAAGTGCAGGACGTACCGGTCGCACTGTCGGCGGGCTGCTGATGGCTGGTGAAGCTGACTGCGGCGGCGAGGCCGAACGCAGTGGGGGTGACGTCGGTGAGCACCGCGCCCGAGTCCTGCGTGGATCGGTAACCGTTCTGGAACTGCTGGAGCGTCGGCCGCAGCTCTGGCTGGTACAGGGATATGTATGAGCTGTAATCGCGGGTGTTGATGGCCTGGAAATAGGCGTCAAGGAACGCCGCGACCTGCGGGGCGCTGGTCTGCTGGCTGGCGGCCGGCGCGACGCCGACCGTGGCCTGACCGGTGTCCGGCGATCCGCTGGCTGGCGTCGGCTGCGACGCCGTGCCCGGCGGCGCGGCGGCTGAGGTGCTCGCCGGCCGGGGCCGGACGGTTCCGGCGGAGACCTGCGGACCGGCGGTGTGGCGGACGGTGTTGTGCCCCAGCAGCTTCCAGCCGACCGCCGCGCCTCCGCCGAGCACGAGCACGATGGCCGCGGCTGCCGCTATCGTGCCGATGCGGCGGCCCTGTCGGCGGCCGGGCAGCTGGAAATCGGCCTGCGGCCCTGCTTGACCGCTTCCGGCGTACGGATATAGCCAGCTAGAGGTCGACTCACCCCCGGTGTCTGCGGGCGCTGACGCCTGCCGCGACGGCGCGGGGGCCTGCGGCGCAGAGCCCACGGGCTCGGAGGGGGCCCAGGCTGCCGTCGGCGATTCCGGCCCGGAATCCCTGTACGGCCCGCTGGCGGCGGGCGCAGGGGGATCGGGTGCCGCAGGACTCAGGCGGGGACCAGGCCCCGCGGCCGGGACCGGAGCCGACGGCTCTGCGGGCGGGCCGAGGTGAGCGCCGCAGCGAGTACAGAACGCGTGTTCCGTCCCCGCAGCTGTGCCGCATTGAGTGCAATGTCGCATGCACGCCCCTGGCTGAACTCTCCGCCGGCTACAGCAAGACGCTAACGGCGTGCTGAATCGCCACCACCGCGTTCGCGAGCGCCGCCGAATTGGTTACACCGGCCATCAGGGCCTGCATCAGCCCACTCAGGATCCGCTTGTCCGGCTTGTTTCTCCCCGCCTCCCGCTCCGCCGAGACCGCGATCTCGGCGAGCGACTCGGGGTCGTCGACTCCGGCCGGGGCGGACCTTAGCTGCGTGATCAGCGAAATGAGCGCCGCGCGCACTTCGTCCAGGTCGGCGGGGGTCTCGGAATACTGCGTGCTGCCTACGGCAGTCGCGCCGGTCCCGGCGGCCATGGCACCTGCGACGACCGTGGCGGGTCCCTCGATCCATATTCCGTCGTTGTCGGCTTTACCCGTCATGAGTCATGTCCTCCTCCGCCTTCGCCGCCGCTCACGCGCGAAGCCAGGCGAGCTGCCTGGGCGCCCAGGCCGCTGGCGACAGCCTGCGCGTTGGCGCCGGCGGCGACCGCGCCCGCGTTGACCGTTCCCCCGGCCGTGACCATCACCCCGTTGTTCACGAGCGTCTCGCTCCGGGCCACGAGGCTCGAGGTGTCGATGTCGTGTTCTTCCAGGAACGCCACCAGGGACCGGAAGATCCGCTGCTGGATCACCTTTACGTAGCGAGCGTCATCCAGGACCTGGAAGTAGCGCTGCCATTTGTTGTCCGCGGCCTCTTCGCGGACGCTGACGAGGGCGCCGTAGTCACCCGTTTCTTCGACACGGCGCCGCTTGCGCTCCCGCCGCCCGTCCGCGCCGAGTTCGTGGAAGATGCCGGGCACGCTGCCGAGCAGCCGGGGGATCGTGCTGATCAGGCTGCCGCCGACAAGCGCGAGGAACTCGCGGGGCTGCATGTCCGGGTGCTGTTCGTCAATGGCCTTGAAGTCGGCCCGCAGCGGTGGGACAACGGTGTGCGCGGCCTCGACGAAGAGGTCGCTGCGCGAGAGCAGAAAGCGGATGAACATCGTGACGACCAGATCTCCCTGCCAGCTGGTCATGCCGATCGTCAGGTACGGCCGCGCCCGTTCCTCGGGCGTAGCCATCAGCGTTCGCATCAGGTCCGCGCCAATGGAGGTCACCGGTGCCGCGTGCGGATCTGGGAGAAAGCTCCGGTCGTCCCTGATATCACGGCCATTGACGAAGACCCGGTCCATGACCTCCATGCCGGGCAGGTCAAGCTCGCCGAGCCCGGCCTTGACGCAGTCATAAACCTCATGCACAGAGAACGGCTTCGGGCGGGTCGTGCGCTGCGGCCGCGTGACGTCGACGGCGAAGGACCAACTCGTGCTGACCGGGCCATACCCGACGAAGGGCGGGAATTTGCTATAGATGGAGACATTGCCGGTCGTGTCGGCTGCAGCTATCCGCTTAAGTTGCCTGCCGGCGTAGGAGTTACGCGCCGGGGAGGGCACCTTGTCCGGACTGAATGTATCCGGCCGCAAGGCGCGCGCGGCGCCGCCGGAGTTGGCGTACCGTTCAACGCAGACGGTTAGCCAGGCGGCCGCGAGCAGCAGCAGCAACACTACGGCCGGGCCGCGGAGAAAGAACGATACGATCAGCGCGCAAAGCAGCACCAGAAGGACGACGTCGCGTATGACCTGCCGACGGTGCGCCGCCAGTGCGTACTTCAGCACGGTCACCAGGTCCACTCCCGGCGTTGTTACCACAGCGCGGTGTTCCTCTTCCAGCACATTCTCCAGCGCCCTCTGCCGTACCGTCGGACTGAGCGCCACGGCGGCGCACAGGTAGCGGGTGGCCGCGTGGTCGGAGCGATGCGCGGGCCGTCCGTCTTCTATCACGGCGGACGGGTTCGCGGCTGCCTCTGGTGCCCATGGCTGCTGTACTGGCACCGAGGTGGGCCGCTGCCTGACATCCGTTATGGCGGCTGAGGACTGCGCAATTGGGTGACCGCAGAAGCCGCAGAATGCCGACCCTAACGGGTTATCCCGGCCGCATCCCGGACACAGCATAGCTTTTCCCCCCTCGCAAGTCGGCCGCCGGGATGTTCAGGGTCCCAGGCAGGCCGAACTCCCCATCCGAAGCTAAGCATATATTCCTGAACACGTCTCCTGTAACGCAAGAATGCCATTCCGAAGCTGACTATCGGGGCAAAATGGTAACAAAATAACAAGAAATTTCGCACGACGATCGCCGAGGCTGGGGCGTGGAGGCCGGCGTGGCGCAGCTCGCCGCCGAGCTCTCCCGGGAAGCCGACCCGGCCCAGCTGATCACCAGGGCAGTGCAGCTCACCCGCCAGCTGGCGACAGCTCACCCAGCGGTCCGGCTGGACCTTCGATGCGGCCGAGGCGTGGCTGACCTCATCCCTCCGCGAGCTTCTGCTTGGTCACCCGGCGGTTGCTTGACGACGCCGAGCTGCGGGTCAGAGGTCGGCGAGCGCGCTGGCGGGGGACTCTATGCAGTCGGCGACGAAGCGGAGGAACCCGCCGGCGGCGGCGCCGTCGCAGACCCGGTGGTCGAAGGCCAGCGTGAGCTCGGCGAGCTTGCGGACCAGGACCACCCCGTCGACCACCCACGGCCGGTCGATGATCCGGCCCAGCCCCAGGATCGCGACCTCGGGATGGTTGATGATGGCCGCCGAGCCGTCGACGCCGAACACGCCGTAGTTGTTCACCGTGAACGTCCCGCCGGTCAGGTCGGCCGGGCTCGCGGTCGCCGCGCGCACCGCCGCCGTCAGCCCGGCGATGGCCGCCGACAGGTCGCGGGCCGACAGCAGGTGCGCGTCACGGACGACGGGAACCACCAGCCCCCGGCTGGTCTGCGCCGCGAAGCCGAGGTGGACGAACGGCGGCAGCACGATCTCGTCGGCCTCGACCCGGCCGTTCAGCTCCGGGTAGCGCCGCAGCCCCAGGACGGCGAACCGGGCGACCAGGGCCAGGATGCTCACCGGCCGCTCGGGCTGGCGCGCGTTCATCACGGCGCGGGCGGCGAGCAGGTCGGTGGCGTCCACGTCGACCCAGACGGTCGCCTCGGGGATCTCCCGGCGCGAGCGGCTGAGCTTGTCGGCGGCCGCCTTCCGCGCGCCGCGCAGCGGGATCCGCAGCTCGCCGCCGCCTCCCGGCCACGCAGCCCCGGGGCCGCCCGCGAGCCCGGGCGCCGGGCCTCCCCGTAGGACGGCCTGCTCCACGTCCCGGCGCAGCACCAGGCCGGACGGCCCGCTGCCGGCCAGCGCCGACAGGTCCAGGCCCGCGTCTCGCGCCATCTTCCGCACCAGCGGGGAGATGACGGGAACCCGGCCCGCGGGGTCACCCGGCTGCGGAGCGGGGACCGTGGCCAGCGCGGCCGGCCGGGCCGGCGGAGGGGCCGGGCGCCCGGGCCGGACGTGCCGCCG
>DASYXX010000830.1:0-3338 GCA_035934395.1 Streptosporangiaceae bacterium | reverse complement strand
GCGCACGTCGTCGTGGGTCACCGCCTCGATCGAGGCCAGGATCTCCTCGACCGGCTCCAGCCGCGGGTAGACCAGCTCGGACTTGCCGAGCCTGCTCATCCGCGAGGAGGGGTCCTCCAGGCCGAGCACGATCGACCCGCGCAGCTGGCCCTTGCCCCGGTCCAGCTCTGCGTCGGTCAGGCCGCCGGAGACTACCTTGTCGATCTCCTCCCGGCAGATCGAGAGCACCTCGTCGGCCTTGGCCGGCAGGCAGCCGGCGTACACGCCCCACAGGCCGGTGTCGGCATGCTGCGAGCTGAAGCTGTACACCGAGTACGCCAGGCCGCGCTTCTCCCGCACCTCCTGGAACAGCCGCGAGGACATGCCGCCGCCAAGCGCGGCGTTCAGCACGCCCAGGGCGAACCTGCGGTCGTCGGTCCGGGACAGCGCGCCGCAGCCCAGCACGAGGTTGGCCTGCTCGATGCCCCGCGACACCAGCCGGACGCCCACGCCGGTCCCGGCGGCCGGCCCGGGCTCGGCCGCACGGGCGGCGAGGCGAGGCGGCAAGGGCTCGGCGTTCCCGGTCAGGGCCGGCCCGAACGCGGACCGCGTCAGCTCGACCACCTCGGCGTGGTCCAGGCTGCCCGCGGCCGCCACGACCAGGTTCTCCGGCTTGTATCGCACCGTGTAGTGCTCGGCGATCTGGGCGCGGGTGATCGAGTTGATCGAGTCGACGGTACCGAGGATGGGCCGTCCGAGCGGCGTGTCGCCGAACAGCTGGGCGGCGAAGGCCTCGTGCACGGTGTCCGAGGGGTCGTCCTCGTTCATGGCGATCTCTTCGAGGATCACGCCCCGCTCGGCGTCCACGTCCTTCGGCTCGATCAGCGAGCTGGTCACCATGTCGGCGAGCACGTCGATCGCCAGCGGCAGGTCGGCGTCGAGGACCCGGGCGTAGTAGCAGGTGTACTCCTTGGCGGTGAACGCGTTCAGCTCGCCGCCGACCGCGTCCATCGCCGCCGAGATGTCGAGCGCGGTACGGCGCGACGTTCCCTTGAACAGCAGGTGCTCCAGGTAGTGGGTGGCGCCGGCGTGGGCGAGGTCCTCGTCCCTCGAGCCCACTCCGGCCCAGATCCCGAACGCCGCGGACCGCACCGCCGGGAGCGACTCGGTGATCACCCGCAGCCCGCCGGGCAGCACGGTGCGGAGGACCGGCGAGTCGCCGCCGGCGAGTTGCTGAGTATCGGCCGTCATGAGTTGCGCGGCCCCCGGTGGCGCTCGCGGGTGCGGAAATGCTCCCCCCGGTCGCGGTCCCCGCCCCGGTCGCGGTCGCCGCCGCGGTCGCGGTCGCCGCCCCGGTCGCGGTCACGGTACCGGTCACCGCCGCGGTCGCCGCGGTCCCGCGAGCGGTGGTCGTCGTGCCCGCCGAGGTCCTCGCCTGCCGCCTCGCGCTCGACGACCTCCACCGGGACGAGCGACAGCTTGCCGCGGTCGTCCACCTCGCGGATCTCGACCTGGATCTTGTCGCCCACCTTGACCACATCGTCCACGCTCTCGATCCGCGCGCCGCCGTGCAGCTTGCGGATCTGGGTGATGTGCAGCAGCCCGTCCCGGCCCGGGAGCAGCGACACGAACGCGCCGAACGTGGTCGTCTTCACCACGGTGCCGAGGAAGCGCTCCCCGACCTCGGGGATGTGCGGGTTGGCGATCGCGTTGATCGCCGACCTGGCGGCCTCGGCCGACGTTCCGTCGGTGGCGCCGATGTAGATCGTGCCGTCGTCCTCGATGGTGATCTCGGCGCCGGTGTCCTCCTGGATCGAGTTGATCATCTTGCCCTTCGGGCCGATCACCTCGCCGATCTTGTCCACCGGCACCTTGACCGTGATGATCCGCGGCGCGAACGGGCTCATCTCGGCGGGAGCGTCGATCGCCGCGCGCATCACGTCGAGGATCGTCAGCCGCGCCCCGCGCGCCTGCCGCAGCGCCGCCGCGAGCACCGAGGCGGGGATGCCGTCCAGCTTGGTGTCCAGCTGCAGCGCGGTGATCACGTCCCTGGTCCCGGCGACCTTGAAGTCCATGTCACCGAACGCGTCCTCGGCCCCGAGGATGTCGGTCAGCGTCACGTACTCCCCGCCTTCGTGGATCAGGCCCATCGCAATGCCGGCCACCATGTCCTTCAGCGGGACGCCCGCGTCGAGCAGCGACATCGAGGACGCGCACACTGAGCCCATCGAGGTCGAGCCGTTGGAGCCGATGGCCTCGGAGACCTGCCGGATCGCGTAGGGGAACTCCTCGCGGGTCGGCAGCACCGGGATCAGCGCGCGCTCGGCCAGCGCGCCGTGCCCGATCTCGCGCCGCTTCGGCGAGCCGACACGGCCGGTCTCCCCGGTGGAGTACGGCGGCATGTTGTAGTTGTGCATGTAGCGCTTGGTGCGCTCCGGGTTGAGCGTGTCGATCGACTGCTCCATCCGGAGCATGTTCAGCGTGGTGACGCCGAGGACCTGGGTCTCGCCGCGCTCGAACAGCGCCGAGCCGTGCACCCGGGGCAGGGCGCCCGCCTCGGCGGACAGCTGCCGGATGTCGGTCACGCCGCGGCCGTCGATGCGGACGCCGTCGCGGATGATCCGCTCCCGGACCAGCTTCTTGGTCAGCGACCGGAACGCGGCGCCGATCTCCTTCTCGCGGCCCTCGAACTGGCCGCCCAGGCGCTCGCCCGCCAGGGCCTTGACCCGGTCGGTCTCCGCCTCCCGGTCCTGCTTTCCGGCGATCGTCAGCGCCTTGGCGAGGTCGTCGGAGACCTCGCGGGCCAGCGCGTCGTAGATGTCCTGCTCGTAGTCGACAAAGATCGGGAACTCGGCGACCTCCTTGGCGGCATCGGCCGCCACCCGCTGCTGACCTTCGCAGAGCGCCTTGATGAACGGCTTCGCCGCCTCCAGGCCCTCCGCCACGGTCTCCTCGGTGGGCCGTACCGCCCCGCTGTCCTCGTCCGCGATCAGCCTCAGCGTGCTGGCCGTGGACTCGGCCTCCACCATCATGATCGCGACGTCGCCGTCGCCGAGCACCCGGCCGGCCACCACCATGTCGAAGGTGGCGTCCTCGAGCTGCGAGTGGGTCGGGAAGCCGACCCACTGGCCCTTGATCAGGGCGACCCGCACGCCGCCGACCGGCCCCGAGAACGGCAGGCCGGCCAGCTGGGTGGAGAGCGAGGCCGCGTTGATCGCGACCACGTCGTAGAGGTGGTCGGGATGCAGCGCCATGATCGTCTCGACGATCTGGATCTCGTTCCGCAGCCCGTGCGTGAACGACGGCCGCAGCGGCCGGTCGATCAGGCGGCAGGTGAGGATCGCGTCCTCGGAGGGACG
>DASYXX010000825.1:0-5409 GCA_035934395.1 Streptosporangiaceae bacterium | reverse complement strand
GATCGCCGTCGTGGACGGCGCGGCGGCCGATCGCGCGCTCGTCGCCCTGCGCGCGCACCCGCTCGGCGAGCAGGCCTCGGTCATCGGTCACGTTACCGACGACCCGCCGGGCATCGTGCAGCTCAAGACCGCGTTCGGCGGTACGAGGATCGTCGACCTGCTGGTCGGCGACCCGCTACCCCGCATCTGCTGAACCGGACCAGGGAAACTTCGCCGGGGGCGGGAGGAGGGAGACGTTGCACGAGCTAGCGATCACGGAGAGCGTCGTGGAGGCGGTGACGGAACGGCTTCCCGGCGCCAGGATCACGTGCGTACGCCTGGAGATAGGCGCGCTGTCCGGCGTCGTGGCCGACTCGGTGCGGTTCTGCTTCGACCTGGTCACAGAGGGCACGAACCTGGAGGGAGCGCGCCTGGAGATCACCCAGGTCGCCGGGCGCTGCCGCTGCCGGGTGTGCGGTACCGACTTCGAGCCCGACGGCCCGATCGCGCTCTGCCCCTGCGGCAGCATCGAGATCAAGGTCCTGTCCGGGCAGGAACTCAAGATCGCCTCGGTCCAGTGCCAGCCCGGGGGCAGGACCCCCCCGGCAGAGGTGGCGTAACCGTGTGCGCGACGTGCGGGTGCGCGGGCGGCGGCGCCGTGATCCGGCTGTTCCCCGCCCGTCAGCCGGGCCGCGCCGACGCTGACCGCGGGCACGGGTACGGGGACGGGCATCACGACCATCAGCAGCACGAGCACCACGAGCACCACGAGCACCATGAGCACCCGGGCACCCCGGCCGCCGGCGACGAGCGGACCGTCCTGCTGGAGCAGAAGGTCCTGGCCAAGAACGACCGGCTGGCCGAGCTCAACCGGGACTGGCTCCGGCAGCGGAGCGTGCTGGCGGTCAACCTGATGAGCTCCCCCGGCGCGGGAAAGACCACGCTGCTCGAGCGCACCGCGCGGGAGCTGGCCGACCGGATGCACATCTCGGTGATCGAGGGCGACCAGGCGGGAGCGCTGGACGCCGAGCGCATCCGCTCCGCGGGCTGCCGGGTGGTGCAGATCAACACCGGGGCAGGCTGCCACCTCGACGCCGAGATGGTGGCCGGCGGGCTGCGCGCGCTGGACCCGCCCAGCGGATCGGTTGTCGTGATCGAGAACGTGGGCAACCTGGTCTGCCCGGCCCTGTTCGACCTCGGCGAGCAGGCCCGGGTGGTGCTGGCATCGGTCACGGAGGGCGACGACAAACCGGTGAAGTACCCGCACATGTTCCGCCAGGCCGATCTCGTCCTGGTTGGCAAGACCGACCTGCTGCCCTACGTGGACTTCGACAGCAGGCGCCACGCGGCCGACGTCAGGCGGGCCAGCCCGAACGCCCTGATGCTGCAGCTGTCGGCGACGACCGGCGCCGGCATGCAAGAGTGGTACGCCTGGCTGCGGCGCCGCACGCCAGCACCGCAGGAGTAGCTGCCGCCGGATCAGGTCTCGCCGCGTCTCCAGCTGCGGCTGTCCCATTTATCGTCACGCACGTAGCGGCCGGTGCGGAATTCGCCGGTGGCCAGCGCGATCTGGAGCGCGATCGCGGTCTCGACGTGCAGCCGCAGGAACCGGCAGAGCTGACTATAACGTCCGCCTCCGACAATGGGGCATCGGCCGGGCTAAAGATCCGGCGTCAGCTCACCGGAAATGTCGGCACCACACGATAGAATCGAACTGAAAATCGAGCTTCAGCAGAGCGGTCGTTAGCCCTCAGGAAGGCCCACCAACCATGTGCTTGCCCGGCCAGCCGCCCGCCCCGCCCGCGACCGCGGGCGAGGCGCTGTCGGCGATCAGCGCCGGGCTCGACTACCTCAACGCCGCCGACGTGGCCTCGCTGACCATCGCCGAGCAGGCCGGCTGCCTGCGCGCGCTGGAGCAGGCCACCGCCAGGCACACCGCCGCCCGGGCGACGATCCTGGCCGCGTTCCACGCCCAGGACGGCTGCGCCGGCGACGGCCACGGGTCGACCCGGACCTGGCTGAAGTGGCAGACCCGGATCAGCGGCGGCGCCGCCTCTGAAGCGATGGGGTGGATGCGGCGGCTGTCGGCTCACCCTGCAATGGTCGACGCGCTCGCTGGCGCGCGAATCACCGCCTCGTGGGCGCGGCACATTTGCGACTGGACCGACATGCTGCCCGCCGAGCACCGCGACGACGCCGACCAGATCCTGCTGGCCGCCGCTGCGGGCGGCGCGGAGCTGGGCGACCTGGCGCACCTGGCCGAGGAAATCCACCGCCAGACTGCGCGGCCTGACCCCGACGATGACGACGGGTTCGACGACCGCGGCGTACACCTGGCCAAGACCTTCCGCGGCGCCGGGAAACTGCGCGGCGACCTCACCCCACAGTGCGCCGCCGCGCTATCAGCAGTCCTGGAAGCGCTCGGCAAGCGGGGCGGCCCGGAGGACCTGCGCAGCAAGTGGCAGCGCGACCACGACGCGCTCGAAGAAGCCATGCGCCGGCTGATCGCCTCCGACTGCCTGCCCGAGCGGGCCGGGCAGCCCACCCAGATCCAGCTGGTCATGACCCTTGGCCAGCTGCGGAGCCTGCCTGGCGGCGGCACCGCAGAGGCGGCCTGGACGGCAGCGATTGCCGGGCCGGGGTATGACTGCGACGCGACAATCGTGCCGCTGATCACGGGCCATGTCGACCCCCAGGTCCTCGGCGAGCTCGCCGCCACCCTGCTCGCCCGCCTGAACCCCGGCAGCTGGCACGCGGCGCCCGGGCAGGCAGGGCCAGGCGGCCTGGCTGACCGAGACGAGCGAGACGAGCGAGACGGCGAAGCGGACGCAGCCCGACGCCGACTGGCCGCGCAGGCCCTGCGGCAGATCTTGCTCGCCCGTGCCGCCGACCTGCTGTCCGGACCGCATGGCCTGGCCGCCTATCTGCGCACCGGCCTGCTGGACGGCCCGGCCGCCGCGGTCAGCCTGCCGCTGGACACCGGCGCGGCCACCGAGACCATCCCCGCGCACCTGCGGCGCCTGGTGATCGCCCGCGACCAGCACTGTCGCTTCCCGGGCTGCGAGCAGCCTCCGGCTGCGTGTCAGCCGCACCATCTGGTGCCGCGGTCGGAGGGCGGCCACACCTGCCTGACCAACCTGCTGCTTTTGTGCACCTTCCACCATCTCATCGCGGTCCACCGCTGGGGCTGGGGCATCGTGCTGCTGCCCGACGGCACCGTGACCGTCACCAGCCCCATCGACGGGCGCACCCTGCACTCCCACGGCCCGCCAAGCCAGGCCGCCTAGCGGCGCGTCAACAGCACTGCAATGGTCACGCCGGAACAGGCCCGCTCCATCTCGGTGGTGGGAGATCACTGGTCTGCGGGGATCGGCCAACCTCGGTCTTTCCCGCCATCGGTCGATCAGGTGACGCAGGCTGCGGTCCATCTCCATCGATGAGTCAGGTCCGCGCAAGACCGACCTGGTGTGGGCGAACCGTCCACCTGCCCTCGGCGTCACCGTGGACGGCGAGCGCGACATCCTGGGCCCGCGGGCTGGCCCGGTGCCGACCGGTGCGAGATACGTCGCGGGTAGAAGGTTCCGGCGTCGAGGGCCCGGGTAGAGGCCTGTACCGATACGCGGAACGCGGGAGGCAACGCGGTCGGCTACGGAGTCGTCACCGGCTTGAACCCAGTTCACCAGCGGTCATACGGGCGACCTGCCCACTGTTCTGCTCCGCCGTCGCGTCGCAATCCGCGGTTCGCCCGGACACCGCCTCGTTCCAGCCCGAAGAACGACGAGGCCGTCATCGGCAGGAGGGAAGTCGACCATGAAAGCAGTGGTGTATCACGGGCCTCGGCAGGTCAGCGTCGATGAGGTCCCCGACGCCCGCATCGAGAAGCCCACCGATGTGCTGGTGCGGATCACCAGCACCAACATCTGCGGCTCGGACCTGCACATGTACGAAGGCCGCACCGGCTTCGAGCCGGGCCAGATCTTTGGTCACGAAAACCTCGGCGAGGTCATCGAGGTCGGTAACGCCGTCGAGAAGGTTCAGGTCGGCGACATGGTCTCGGCCCCGTTCAACGTCAGCTGCGGGCACTGCCAGAACTGTGAGAACGGCCTGACCAACTACTGCCTGCGGGCCAACAAGCCGGGGATAGCCGGTGCCGCCTACGGGTTCGCTGGCATGGGCCCGTGGCAGGGCGGGCAGGCCGACCTGCTGCGCGTCCCCTGGGGCGACTTCAACTGCCTCCGGCTGCCCGAGGGTGCCCGCGAGAAGCAGGACGACTATGTGATGCTGTCCGACATCTTCCCCACCGGCTGGCACGCGGTGGAGATGTCCGGCCTGAGGTCGGGTGAAACTGTCGTCATCCTCGGCAGCGGGCCTGTCGGGCTGATGGCCGCCCTGTCGGCCACCATCAGGGGTGCGTCCAAGGTGATAGTTGTCGACCGTCACCCCGACCGGCTGCGGCTCGCCGAGGAGATCGGCGCGATCACGATCGATGACTCCAAGGTGTCCGCCGTCGAGGCGGTGAAGGAGCAAACCAACGGCCTGGGCGCCGACCGCGGCTGTGAGTGCGTGGGCTACCAGGCCCACGACCCGCAGGGGCACGAGGACAACACGATGACGCTGAACGAACTGGTCGAGTCAGTGCGGTTCACTGGCGGCATCGGCGCCGTGGGCGTGTGGGTCCCAGAGGACCCCGGCGCGCCCGACGACCTGGCCCGGCACGGGAGGACCCGCCTCGAGTTCGGCGACTTCTGGTTCAAGGGCCAGCACCTGGGCACCGGGCAGTGCCCGGTCAAGCGCTACAACCGTCACCTGCGCAGCCTCATCGCCCTGAACAAGGTCAAGCCTTCCTGGATCGTGTCCCATGACCTGCCCCTCGATCAGGCCCCGGAGGCGTACAAGCACTTCGACGCCCGCGAGGAAGGCTGGACGAAGGTCGTCCTGCATCCAGGTCAGGCCGCCTGAAAGCTGCCTGCCGGAGGGCCCGCAGCGGGATGATCTCGCCGACGACATCGCCGACGCGCTCGCGGCCAACCCGGCCGCGAGCGCGTTCTTCGATACGAGGTGGTCGACCTGCTCGCGGCCGGGATCAGGCAGCGACCGCGATCCTGAGCACTACCCCGACCGGTCGGCAGCGGCGGCCACGACCGCCTGGCCGAGGCTGATCCCGCCGTCATTGCACGGCACCCTGGAGTGGGTAAGGACCCGGAACCCGCAGGCCTCCAGCTGACCGACCGCGGCGTGCAGCAGGAGCACGTTCTGGAACACGCCGCCGGACAGCGCGACAGTGCCCAGGCCGTGGCGCTCACGCAGCCGCAGGCAGCAGTCCGTGATCAGGCTCGCGACGCCGTTGTGGAAGCGCGCGGCGACGACGCTCCGGTCGGTCCCGCCGGCGAGGTCCTCGACCACCGCCCGCACCAGATCCGCGCCGGCGAT
>DASYXX010000815.1:0-4182 GCA_035934395.1 Streptosporangiaceae bacterium | reverse complement strand
GGCACGCTGCAGAACCAGTACATCGGCTACGCGATCCCGATGGGCCCGTTCTTCCTGGCCGGGCAGTTGCTGCGGCTGCCCGTCTGGCTGATCGAGCGGCTGTGGCTGTCCCTTCTCGTCGCGGTCGGCTTCTGGGGCCTGACCAAGCTCGCCACCGCGCTGCGGATCGGCTCCGACAGCTCCCGGGTGCTGGCCGGGATCGCGTTCGCACTGTGGCCGACGTTCACCATCGTGATCGGCTCCACGTCGGCCGCCGCCCTCCCTGGCCTTCTGGCGCCGTGGGCGGTGCTGCCGCTGGTCGGCGCGCTGCGGCAGCGCGGCCCGATCACCGGGGCCTGCGCTCGCTCGGGCGTCGCCATCATGCTGATGGGCGGGGTCAACGCGGTCTCCACGATCACGGCTCTCGTGCTGCCCGCGCTGTTCATCCTGACGCACACGCGCGGCAGGCGGCGGATCCAGGCTTGCGTGACCTGGGGAATCGCGGTCGTCGCCGCGACCGCGTGGTGGGTGCTGCCGCTGCTCCTCCAGGGCCGTTACTCCTTCAACTTCCTTCCCTACGTGGAGCAGGCGGCCACCACCACGAAGACGATGTCGGCCACGGCCTTCCTGCGCGGCGCGGGCAACTGGACGGCCTACTTCAACCTGGGCGCCCCCTGGCTGTCGGCCGGCTGGGCCGTGGTGTCCAGCCGCCTGGCCATCGCCGCGTCCGCCATCGCCGCGGCGGCCGGGCTGTACGGCCTGGCCCGGCGCGACATGCCCGAGCGCCGCTGGCTGTGCCTGTCGGCCGGGCTGGCCGCGCTCGCGGCGCTGGCCGGCTACGCGGGCCCGCTCGGCGGGCCGCTGCACGGGCTCGTCGACAGCCTGCTCAACGGCGCGTTCGCCCCGTTCCGCAACCTCTACAAGCTCGAGCCGGTCATCGCCGTGGCGCTCGCTCTGGGCATCGCGCACGTGCTCGGCCGCACCCGGCACCAGACGCTGGGCCGCCCGTACCAGTCCCGCCGGGTGATGGCCAGCATCGTGCTGGCCCCGGTGATCGCCGCCTGCCTGGCCGGCCTCGGACTGCCCTACCTGGCCGGCCAGATCCTGCAGCCGGGCTCGTTCACCAAGATCCCGGCCTACTGGTCATCGGTCGCGAGCTTCCTGGCGTCCCATTCTCCCCACCAGACCGCTCTGGTCATCCCGGCCGACAGTCACGGCCTCTATCTCTGGGGCGACCCGATCGACGATCCGCTCGAGCCGCTCGCTACCTCGCCCTGGGCCCAGCGCCCCCAGGTCCCCTACGGGGGCGCGGGCTCGCAGGTCTTCCTCGCGACCGCGGAGAACGCCTTCGAGTCCGGCCAGCAGGTCCCCGGCCTGGCCGCCTTCCTGCAGCGCGCTGGCGTGCGCTACGTCGTGGTGCGCAACGACCTCAACCCAACGGTGCTCGGGTACACCTCGCCGCAGCTCGTGCAGCAGACGCTGAAGCTGTCCGGGTTCGTCCGAGTTGCCGCGTTCGGCGCGGCGATCACCGGCGCCACGACCAGCCCGGGGGCTGCGCCGCAGATCCAGGCCTACCTGCCGCGATACCCGGCCGTCGAGATATACCAGGCGGCCAGCCCGGCCCTGCAAGCGTCCGCCCCGGCGGCCGCGCTGCCGGTCAGCAGCACCGCGCTGGTCAACGGCGGGCCCGACTCTACGCTCCAGCTCGACGGGCAGGGCATCCTCGGCGATCAGCCCGCGGTCATCGCGGGTGACCCGACGGCCGTGGGGCCCGCGCTGTGGGCGGTCACCGACGGGCAGCGCAGGCAGGACAACGCGTTCGGGCTGATCAACGCCAGCGCCTCCTACACCTACACCGCTCACGAGACCAACCCGGCCGACAACGCGCTCGGCGGGGGAAACGGCCCGCCGCGGCAGCTGCTGCCGGTGCCTGCCGCCGACCATCAGACGGTCGCCGTGCTGTCGGGCGCCGCCAGCGTGACCGCGTCCTCGTACGGTTCATGGATCACCTACCAGCCGAAGTACGACCCGGTCAACGCGTTCGACGGCAACAGCTCGACCGCCTGGGCCGAGGGCAGCCCGCAGACTCCCGTGGGCCAGTGGATCCAAATCACGTTCGATCACCAGCTCAACCTGCCCGACAGCATCGGCGTCCAGCTGCTTGACGATGCGTTCAACCGGTCCATCGCGAACCAGCTCCGGGTCAGCACCGCGGCCGGCCAGGCCACCACGACGACGATCCCGACCAGCGCCACGCAGCAGCTCCGGGTCCGCCCCGGCCCGACGACGTGGCTGCGGATCACGATCGCCGGGGCCAGCAACGTCGTCGCGGGAAACCCGGGCGCGGGCATCAGGGAGGTGCTGATCCCCGGCGTCCGCGTGACCCGCTACCTCCAGCCGGCGGAGGACTCATCGATCCGCAGCGCCGGGTCGGTGGCATTCTCGTTCCACCAGGCCGCGCCGGCGCCGACCGGCCAGGCCGACCCCGGCGCGACGATGCCGATCGCGCGCCTGTTCAGCCTGCCGGTCCCGCTGCAGCTGCAGCTGACCGGAACGGCGGTGGCGCAGCCGAGCGCCGGCCTGCAGAACCTGCTGGGCAGGATCGCCCCGCCGAAACGGACCTCCCTTCTGGTGAGCGCCAGCTCCACCTGGGGATCGCTGCCGGAGTTCGGGCCCGACAACCTGTTCACCAGCACCTCGACGCCCTGGATCGCCGGCTCCTCGAACCCGGTCCTGTACCTGAACTGGCGGAGCTTCCGGCGGATCTCGCAGATCGTGGTGCAGCCCGCGTACGGCTTCGCCGCCGCGCCGGTCAAGCTCAAGGTCACCAGCTTCTTCGGAACCCGCGTGGCCACGATCGGCCTGGGCGGCGTGGCGACGCTCTCGCCGCCACTGGTCACCGACCAGATGGACCTCAGCTTCCCCGGCTGGTCCTCGGCCACCCAGGCGGGCATCCAGCAGGGGCAGCCCGTCCTGGGCCTGGCCAAGCTGAGCATCCCGGCCCTGTCCCGGCTGCGGGTTACTCCCCCGAGCGCGCAGACCCAGTTCAGCCTGCCCTGCGGCCGCGGGCCCGCGATCACGCTGGACGGGCAGAGCTACCGGACCACGGTCAGCGGGACGCTCGGGCAGCTGGCCGGGAACCTGCCGGTCCAGGTCCGGCTGTGCACTCCCGGCTCCACGCTCAGCCTCGGCAGCGGCCAGCACCAGCTGCTCGCCTCCCCCGGGCTGTTCACGTGGACCGACGTGGCCCTGCAGAGCGGCGGCTCGCAGCCCGCCGCGCCGACCCGCGCCCTGAAGGTGCTGAGCTGGCAGCCCGACAGCCGCACGATGAGCATCGGCCCTGGCCAGGCCGCCTACGTCGAGGTGCACCAGAACGACAACCCCGGGTGGTCGGCGTCGCTCAACGGGCAGAGCCTGTCCCCGGTCCGGCTTGACGGCTGGCAGCAGGGTTTCCTCGTTCCTGCGGGAGCGGGCGGGGTCATCACGATGACGTTCGCCCCGGCGACCCTGTACCACGTCGGCCTGGCCGTGTCGGTCCTGGCCATCCTCGGCCTGCTCGCGATCGCCTTCGGCTGGCGGCGGTGGCCCGCCTACGTGTTCCCGCTCGCCTACATCATCGAGGTCGGCTGGAGCCTGCAGCTGAAGGCGGGGCGCGGGGCGGCCGTGTGGGTGCCGCTCGAGCTGCTGCTGGTGCTGGCCGTCGCCGTGGCGGTCCTGGCCGTCGTCCGGTTCCGTGGTGCTCATGGCCGTAACGTGTCGCGGGCCGACATGGTGCGGCGCACCCAGCAGTCGGTCGCGAGCATCGCGGCCGCGAGCTCGGCCAGGATCCGGCACCGGGCGGGCGGGCGCTCCGATGCCCTGCGGCGCTGGATCGGCCCGGTGGCCATCGGCGTCCTGGTCCTGCTCGTCGGCGGGCCGGTCGTGCTCGCCGTGCCGGTGCTGGTCGTGACCGCGGCCCTGCGGCCGCGGTGGGTGCCGGTCATCTCGCTCGTGGCCATGCTCCTGGCCGGGTTCATCGCCGCAACCGCGGCCACGCCCATCGCGGCCGGCTCGGGCACGTTCGGGTCGGCCGCGCAGGCCTGCGCGCTGGTGGCGCTGGCCGCCGCGCTGATGCCCCGGGTCGCATCGCCCGCCCGTCGGGACGGATGGCAGCCATCGCGTCCGCTGCCGGCACTCGGCCGCAGGCCGCCGCTCCCCGCGCCC